>CAITLX010000001.1 GCA_903893335.1 uncultured delta proteobacterium
CGCGGCGCCGCGCACGACGAGCTGGCGGGAGGCGGGCAGGCGGGTGATCTCGGCGTGGCCCTCGAGCTGGAGGGCGAGCGCGCGCGCGTAGGGGCCGTCTCCGACGATGGCGATGCGCGCGCCGATCGCGATGCCGTGGCACGCGAGCAGCGCCGCGGCGCGCGCCGAGGTCACGCCGGGCACGTCGTTGCCGGCGAACGGCAGCAGGCCGTCGTGCGCGCCGCTCGCGAGCACCAGCCTGCGCGGCCGCACGATCGTGGCGCCCGAGGCGTCGACGACGAGGACCTCGGCGTCGTAGACGCCGGCTGCCGTGGCGGAGGCGAGCAGCGTGGCGCCCGCGCCGCGCGCCCTCGCGACGAACGACTCGGCAGCGTTCGGCCCTCGCGCGCGCAGCGAGCCCCCGGGCGCGGGAGCGTCGTCGACGACGAGGGTCGAGAGGCCCGCCGACGCGGCGCGGTGCGCGACGACGAGCCCAGCGGCGCCGGCGCCGACCACGAGCAGATCGACCTCGCGCCGCGCCGCGGGGGGCGCCGGGTGGGGGTCGTCGGGCAGGCGGCCGAGGCCGCCCATGCGCCGCGCCAGCCGGGTCATGACCGAGCCCACCCCGGGCACGCCGACCAGCAAATGGTGGTGATCGAAGCCGTGGGGGAAGAACCAGTCGGTCACGCGCAGGAGATCGGCGTCGCGCGCGCCGACCACGTTCTGCGTCTCGACGCGCTCGCCGCCGCGCGTCGGGGCGAGGCAGGTGCGGACGTTCGGCACGCCGTCGACCCGCGAGAGGCAGCCGTCGCAGCCCCCGCGCAGGCAGGTCGGACCATGCGGACGGTGCAGCTTGGGGCTGCGCGCGAGCGCGAGGCGGTCGGACGCGATGAGCGCCCAGGCGAGGGGCTCGCCGCGCTCGGCCTCGACGATCTGGCCGTCGAGCTCGATCGTCACCGGATCGCGCGCGGGCGTGAGCCTCCGGGCCATGTGGACGACGATACCATCGTGGTAGATTGCCGCCGCGATGCGACTCGGATTGCTTGGCCCCGCCGACGGCGACCTCGCCGCGCTCGAGCGCGGCGCCCGCCTGCTCGTCGAGCGCGAGCAGGCCGACCGCACGGTGTACCTCGGCGCCGACGACGCGCTCGACCTGGTCGTGGCGGGCTGGGCGCGCGGTCTGGTCGGCGGCGACCCGAGCGACGGCGCGCTCTGGGTGCGCGCCGCGGGGCGCTGCGGGGGGGCGACCCCCGAGGAGATCGACGCCTTCCTCGCGACCGAGCGCGCGCGCCTCTCGCTGCGCCGGCTCGAGTGCCTCCCGCTCGCCTCCGCGCGCACCGTCGAGATCGTCGACGGCCGCGTGGCCGTGCTGCTGCACGATCGCGGCCTGCTCGACGAGGAGGACATCCTCCCCGCGACGCTGCTCGTCTACGGGCGCCACCCCGAGCCGCTCATCAAGCGCGTCGGCGCCCGCACGTTTCTCTCGCCGGGGCCCGCGTCGCTCGGCGCCGCCATGCTGGTGGACGACGCCGCCGATGGCGTGCGGTTCCTCGTGTTCGACGCCGCCGGGGCGACCGTGCGCAGCGAGATCGTCGCTCCGCCGCACGGCGCGCGCCGCGAGCGGGCCACGGGAGGGTGAGCGTGCGCGTCGCGATCTTCGGCGGCAGCTTCGACCCGCCGCACGTCGCGCACGTGCTCGCGGTCGCGTACGTGCTCGCCGTGGGCGACGTCGACGAGGTGCTCGTCGTCCCCTGCTTTCGCCACCCGCTCGCCAAGGCGCTCACGTCGTTCGCCGACCGCTTCGCCATGTGCGAGCGCGCCATGGGCTGGTTGCCGCGCACGCGCGTGTCGCGCGTCGAGGAGGAGCTCGGCGGCGAGAGCCGCACGCTGCGCACGCTCGAGCACCTCGCCGCGCAGCACCCCGGCTGGCAGATGCGCCTGGTGGTCGGCGCCGACGTCGTGGTCGAGTCGCCGCGCTGGCACGGCTACGACGCCATCGCGCGCCTCGCGCCCCCGCTGGTGCTCGGGCGCGCGGGCGTCGCGTACGAGGGGGCTCCGCCCGCGCTGCTGCCCGAGGTGTCGAGCTCGGCCATCCGCCGCGCGCTCGCGCAGGGCGAGAGCGACGCCATCGCCGCGCTCGTGCCGCGCGA
>CAITLX010000002.1 GCA_903893335.1 uncultured delta proteobacterium
CGCTCGTGAACGACCCGACCCAGTGCGGCACCACCTGCGCCAACGCGACGCAGTGCTCGGCCGCGCAGTACTGCGCGGGGGGCGCGTGCGCGTGCCTCCCCGGCCTCCTGCCGTGCGGCAACGCCTGCGTCAACGCGAACACCGATCACGCCAACTGCGGCGGCTGCGGGACGGCGTGCAGCTTCCTCCAGACCTGCCAGAACGGCGCCTGCGTGCAGCAGAACTGCGGCGCGGGCACGACGTACTGCTTCCAGTCGCAGACCTGCGTGAACACGCAGTCCGACGTGACCAACTGCGGCCAGTGCGGCACCCGCTGCACCTCGGCGCAGCTCTGCTCGGGCGGTCGCTGCCGCGACTACACCACCGCCGCGCCCTGCGCGACCTGCCCCTGCACCTCGTGCGCGCAGAGCGGCATCGACAACGCCGTGTGCTGCGCGAGCGGGCCTGCCGGGACGCCCGGCCCCATCTGCGTCGATCCGGTCAGCAACGGCGGCGCCGCGACGGCCTGCCCCTGACCGGCGTGAGGGCGCCGCGCACCATTGCGCGCGGCGCCCCAGGTCGTGCACGCTCGCGCGATGCGCATCGGCTCGCTCGCTCTCGTCGCGCTCGGAGTCGTCGGGTGCAGCAGCGCGAGCGCCGACGCGCCCGCGCCGGCCGCCGAGGAGCCCTCGGGCGCGCGCGCCCGCATGGACTTCACGCTCGCAGGCGGCTTCTACGCGGCGCCGTTCCCGAGCGACGCGCGGTGCCGCGCGGGCGGCACCGTCGACTTCGCCGCGTTCCCCTCGCCGTCGGGCGCGAAGATCGAGGGGCAGATCCTCGATCTGGCGGCGCACGCCGGCTGCGGCTTCGGGCGAACGACGGGCGTGTTCGTCGCGTTCGATGCCGCGCTCGACCCCGCGCGCCTGCCCGACCTGGCGGGCAGCGTCGCGCCGGGCGCGGCGGTGTTCGTCGTGAGCGTCGACCCCGCCGCGGCCGACTACGGCCGCCGCTACCCGGTGCTCGCGCGCTTCTCGCCCGACGGCGGCCCCTTCGGCGCGCCGAACCTGCTCGCGCTGCTGCCGCTGCAAGGCGCGCCGCTCGCGGCGCACACGCGCTACGCCGCCGTCGTCTCGCGCGATCTCCGCGACGCAGAGGGCAAGCGGCTCGGCGTCGCCCCCGAGCTGGCCGACCTCGTCGCGGGGCGCCGCCCGGCCGGGCTCTCCGACGCGGCGTTCGCCGAGCACCAGGCGGTCCTCGCCTCGCTCGCGGCGCTCGGCGTCGAGGGCGCAGGGCTCGCCGCGCTCGCTGCCTTCACGACCGGCGACCCGACGGCCGAGGTCGGGCGCGTGCTCGCCGACATCCTGTCGCGCCCCGTGCCCACCGCGAAGGCGCCCTTCGTGCGGCGAGAGGTGTTCGACGACTACTGCGTCTACGCCAGCACGATCGACATGCCCGATTACCAGGACGGCACGCCGCCCTACTCGGACGCGGGGGGCGGGTGGCGCTTCGACCCCGCGGGCAAGCCCATCGTGCAGCGGCAGGCCGAGGCGAACTTCGTCGTGACCGTGCCGCGCCGCGCGATGCCGGCCGCAGGCTTCCCTGCGGTGGTGTTCAGCCGCACCGGCGGCGGCGGCGAGCGCCCGCTGGTCGATCGCGGCGTGCAGGGCGTGCACGACGGGCCGCCGCTCGTCGCCGGCTCGGGCCCCGCGCTCGACTTCGCGCAGGTCGGCTTCGCCGGCGCGACCATCGACGGCCCGCTCGGCGGGCTGCGCAACGTGACGCACGCCGACGAGCAGTTCCTCATCTTCAACGTCGCCAACCCGACCGCGCTGCGCGACAACGTGCGCCAGTCGGCCGTCGAGCTCGCGCTCGCCGCGCACGTGCTCGCGCAGACGACGCTCGACGCGAGCGACTGCCCCGGCGTCGACGCCGCGAGCGCCGCGCGCGTGCGCTTCGACGGCGGCACGCTCGCGCTGATGGGGCACTCGATGGGCGCGACGATCGCGCCGCTCGCGCTCGCGTTCGAGCCCATGCTGCGCGCCGCCGTGCTGAGCGGCGCGGGGGGCAGCTACATCGCGAACATCATCGACAAGCAGAGCCCGCTGGCCGTCAAGCCGATCGCCGAGGTGCTGCTCGGGCTCTCGTCGACGGGCTACCACCTGCACGTGCACGACCCGCTGCTGTCGCTGATGCAGTGGGTGGTCGAGTCGTCCGACCCCCCCGTGTACGCCGAGCGCGTCGTGCGAGCGCCCGTCGACGCTCCGCCGCGCCACGTGCTCATGATGCAGGGCATCGTCGATACGTACATCCTGCCGTCCATCGCTTACCCTGTGAGCCTGTCGCTCGGGCTCGATCTCGCGGGGCCCGAGCGCGACCGCGACGACCCGCGCCTCGCGGCGTTCACCCCCGTCGGCGAGCTGCTGCCGCTCGTCGGCCGCCAGGCCATCGCGCTGCCGGCGTCGGGCAACGTCACCGTCGGGGGAGCGCGCGTCACGGCCGTGCTCACGCAGAACCTCGGCGACGGCATCGAGGACGGCCACGAGGTCGTGTTCCAGACCGAGGCGCCCAAGCACCAGTACCGCTGCTTCCTCGCCGACCTGGCCGCCGGCGTCGTGCCGCGCGTGCCAGCCGAGGGGGCCGAGCACGACCCCTGCCCGTGACGCGGCCCGCCGCGCTTGCGGCGTGGGCGCATCCTTGCGATAGCCCTCTCCCCCATGCGCCGTCGCTCCCTCTGCCTCGCGGCCGCCACCGGCGCGGCGCTGCTCGCCTCGAGCGCTCCGTCGCGCGCCGAGGGGCCCGCTGCCGCCGACGCGACCGAGGTGGCTCCCCCCCGCGAGTCGTACCCGCCCCCCGAGACGCGCTGGAAGCTCTCGCTCGTCGGGCTCGCCTCGACGGCGGGCTGGTACGGCGCGGCGACGGGGATGTCGTACCTCTACCCCGACGCGCCCGGCGCCACCGACCTGCGCGTGCCGCTCATCGGGCCGTGGCAGGCGATCGCGCACAACGGCTGCGCCGAGGGCGACCCCGACTGCAGCCGCGTCTGGGTCGTGATGCGCACCATCTTCACGGCCATGGACGGCATCGGCCAGGCGGGCGGGCTCGCGCTCTTCGCCGAGGGTCTGCTGCTGCCGACGCAGGCTCGCGGCCCCGAGCGCGCGCGCACGCCCGCCGCGCCGCCGCCGTCGTCGCCCCCTCCGACCGAGAAGAACCTGTTCTGGACGCCGCTGCCGTCGGCCGTGGGCGCGACGGGCCTGGGCGTCTCGGTCGTCGGCGCGTTCTGACCGCCCGCAGGGCGCTGCCGAGCGAACGGCGCGCCGCGCCTTGACAGCGTACCTGGCCCCCTGAACCCTGCACGGGTGCGGTCGTACGTTCCCCTCCTCGCGGTCGCCCTCGGCGCCGTCGCGTGCAGCCAGGTGCTCGGCTTCGATCGGGTGACCGTCCAGTCCGACGGCACCGACGACGGAGCGCTCGGAGGCGCAGCGGGCGGAGGCGGTGACGGCGGCTCCGGTGGCGGCGGAGACGGCGGCTCCAGCGGCGCAGGCGCGGGCGGCGTCGCGGGCAGCGGTGGCTCGGGCGGGTCCGGGGGCGCGGGCGGC
>CAITLX010000003.1 GCA_903893335.1 uncultured delta proteobacterium
CCCTGCCCGAACGACGCCACCGTCGCGACGGCGAAGAGCGCCGCGACGCTCCCGACCGCGCCGAGCGCGACGTACCCGACGACCGCTGCGACGAAGCCCGCGTGCACCAGCGCCGCGTCGCCGTAGCGCTTGACGAGCCGCCCGATGATCCCGCCTTGCAGCAGGATGCCGAGCGCCCCCGAGTAGGCGAAGACCCAGCCGACCTCGCGGGGGCCGAAGGGCACGCCGTGCCACTCGAAGCGCCGCTCGGCGAAGAGGGCGAAGCCCGAGGTGAAGGTCGAGAACCCGAAGGCGAAGAGGAAGAACTGCAGCAGCAGGCCCGACACGATGGGCTTCGCGAGCAGCGGCGCGTAGGTGGCGAACGCGAAGGGGGACGGGCGCTTGCCGGCCGGTCCAGCGTCCGCGGCGCCGTGCGGGCTCTGCGGCGGCGGGCCGCCGGGCAGGAGCGTGAGCGTGCAGACGATGCTCGTCAGCGAGAGCAGCGCCGCGAAGTAGATCGGCGCGCGCAGCCCCCAGGGCACCAGCAGGCTCGTGACCCACGGGCCGAAGAAGAAGCCGAGCCCGAACGCGATGCCGATGATGCCGAACGCCTTGGTGCGCTTCTCGGGCGCGGTGCGATCGCTGATCCAGGCCTGCGCGAGCGAGAGGTTGCCCGCCGTCGCGCCGTCGATGATGCGCGCGAGGTAGAGCACCCAGAGCACGCGGGCCTCGGCCATCATCACGAGACCGAGGAAGGTGCCCGCCTGGCTGAGCACGAGCAGCGGCTTGCGCCCGAAGCGGTCGGAGAGCGAGCCGAGCACCGGACCGGCGACGAGCTGGCACGCGGCGAACACCGACACGAGCAGCGTCGCCTGCAGCGGCGAGGCGTGGAACGACTCGGCGTAGATGGCCAGCAGCGGCAGGACGAGCGTGAGCGCGAAGACGTCGACGACGACGACGAGGAAGATCGGGAGCATGGACGGCGCCCGTTGTGGGCCTCGCGTGCCCCGGGCGCAAGCGGCCGGGCGACCGGCGCGCGCCGCGGTGGCGCGGGTCAGCTGCGCGTGCCGGTGTGGAAATACGCGTCGGTGACGTAGCTGCGCAGCATGCGGTGCGAGTTGAAGAAGGGGGCGAGGCCCGCGACGCACGAGCGCATGGTCGAGACCCAGCCGTCGGCCGAGTCGTAATAGAGCGGCAAGATGACGTGCTCGAGCTTGCCGTAGAGGTCGTCGAGCTCCTGGCGGCGGCGCTCGGCGTCGTCGGTCACCGCGCGGGGCGCAGGGCCGATCGCCCAGCCGGTGACGCCCTCGGCGTGCCCCTCGACCCACCAGCCGTCGAGCACGCTGAAGTGCGGCACGCCGTTGAACGCCGCCTTCATGCCGCTCGTGCCCGAGGCCTCGAGCGGCGGCTCGGGCGTGTTGAGCCAGACGTCGACGCCGGCGACGAGCTTCGCGGCGGTGCGCATCTCGTAGTTGGGGAGGTAGGCGCAGCGCACGGCGTCGCCCAGCTTGCGGGTGTGCTCGAAGAAGGCGCGGATGAGCTCCTTGCCCTCGTGGTCGCGCGGGTGCGCCTTGCCCGCGAACACGATCTGCAGCGGCGCGCCGTGGCACGCGCGCCGCAGCCGCTCGAGGTCGGAGAAGAGCAGCCCCGGGCGCTTGTACGCCGTCGCGCGCCGCGCGTAGCCGAGCGTCAGCACGTCCTCGCGAAGCTGCGTGCCCGTCGCCGACTCGACCGCGGCGATCAGGTCGCGCTTGGCCGCCTGGTGCGCCTCCCACACGAGGCGCCCGGGCAGGTGCTCGGCGCGCGCGAGCAGGCTCGGCTCGAGCGACCAGCCCGGCAGGTGCTCGTCGTAGAGCGCGCGCAGGCTCGGGCTCGTCCAGGTGGCGGGGTGCACGCCGTTGGTGACGTGCGCGATCGTGTGGCCGGGGAACATGCCGCGCGCGACCTCGCCGTGGCGCGCCGCGACGGCGTTGGCGTAGCCGGCCGTGCGCAGGCCGAGCTCGGTCATGTTCAGGTCGTCGGCGCCGGCGAGCTGCCGAAGCTCGTGGGGCTCGACCAGCGGCCCGAGCGCGGACTCGGCGAGCGGGTAGGGGAAGCGGTCGTGGCCGGCGGCGACGGGCGTGTGCGTGGTGAAGACGCAGCGCGAGCGCACGTCCTGCA
>CAITLX010000004.1 GCA_903893335.1 uncultured delta proteobacterium
GGCCACGCAGGATGTCGCGCCGCGCGCGGGCGTGCCCCATGCGGGCGAGCGCGACGCGCGCCTGCCACGCGAACGTCTCGTTGCGGAAGCGGGCGAGGCCGTACGCGCGTCGCTCGAGGAAGGGGCGCATGTCGGTCAGCCCAAGCTCGCCGGCGAGCTCGATGGCGCTCGCCTCGTCCTCGCGCTCGGGGGTGTGCACCCGGCCGGCGACGACGTCGGCGACGAGCGCGGTCCCGAGAGGGTCGCCCGCGCGCGCCAGGAGGATCGCGGCGCCCGCGTGCACGAGCGGGCTCGGGTCGGCGAGCAGCTCGCGAGCGCGCGCGAGCAGCGCGGGCGCGATGGGGAGGCCGGCCTCGTCGGCGCGCTCCTCGGCGACGCGCAGCGCGATGTGGCGGATGTGCGGGTCGTCGTCGCCGAGCGCCGCGAGCAGCGCCGCCTCGGCCTCGTCGGGCGCGACGCGACCGAACGCGATGACGGCCTGGAAGCGGACCTCGGGGCGCGGGTCGCCGAGCGCGCGCCGCAGCCGCTCGCGCGCGCGCGGGTCGCCGAGCTCGCCGAGCGCGGTGATGGCCATCTGCCGGACGTGGGGCGCGTCGTCCTCGAGCGCGACGAGCAGCGAGGCGAGGGCCTCGACGCCCCGCACGTCGGCGAGCGCGAGCGCCGCGTCGCCGCGCACCTCGGCCGAGGCGTCCGAGAGGCACCGCTCGAGCGCCGCCACGACGTCGCCGTGCGAGGCCTCGGCGTGGTGCGCGAGGTCGCGCACCGCAGCGGCGCGCACGCGCGGCCTGCCGTCGCCCAGGTCACGGAGCGCCGCGGCGAGCGTGCGGCGCAGAGGCGGAGGCCCGAACATGCGGCGGGTGTCGTAGCACGGCGCGAAGGGCCCGCCGCCGAGGGGCGGACTCCGGCCTCCGAGGGTCAGGAGTGGGGAGCGTCGAGCGCGGCGCGCAGAGCCGCGATGCGCGTGCCGACCGCGGCGCGGCGCGCGTCGTCGTCGGGGGCGTCCTCGATGGCGCGCACGAGCGCGGTGCCGACGACGACGCCGTCGGCGCCCTCGCCCGCGCTCTCGAGCCCTGCGGCCACCCGCGCCTTGGCCGGTCCGTCGATGCCGAACCCGACCACGACCGGGAGCCCCGTCGCCGCGCGCACGGCTGCCGCCTGCTCGGCCGCGAGCGCGAGCGCGCCCGTGTCGGCGGCGCCCGTCACGCCCGCGACCGATACATAGTAGACGAACCCCGATGCGCCGCTCGCCGCCCGGCGCACGCGCTCGGGGCCGCTGGTCGGCGTGAGCAGCGCGACGACGTCGATGCCGGCGGCGCGCGCGGCGGCGCGAAGCTCGGCGCCCTCTTCGGGGGGGAGGTCGACGACGAGCAGCGCGTCGATGCCGGCAGCCTGCGCCTCGGCGACGACGCGCGCCTCGCCGCGCACGAGGATGGGGTTGTAGTAGCCGAACAGGACGATCGGCACGTCGCTCCGCGCCCGCACGGCGCGCGCGGCCTCGATCGTGCGGGCGAGGCTGGCGCCATGCGCGAGCGCGCGCTCGCTGGCGCGCGCGATGGCCGGGCCGTCGGCGGTCGGGTCGCTGAACGGCACGCCGAGCTCGAGCACGTCGGCGCCGGCCTCGGCGGCGACGCACGCGAGCTCGATCGAGGTCGCGACGTCGGGGTCGCCGACGCAGAGGTAGGCGACGAGCGCCTTCTGGCCGCGGGCGCGCAGCGCCGCGAACGTGGCCTCAAGACGCGACATGGTGGGGCTCCTCGGCGAGCAGGGTCGAGAGGTCCTTGTCGCCGCGCCCCGAGACGCACAGCGCGACGGTGACCGGGCGGCCGCGGCGCGCGGCCTCGAGGCGCGCGACGTCGCCGACGCGCGCGAACGCGTGGGCCGTCTCGAGCGCGATGAGGATGCCCTCGGTGCGCGCGACCGCGCGCACGGCCGCGAGCGCCTCGGCGTCGGTCGCGACGAGGTAGGTCGCGCGACCCGTGTCCTTGAGCCACGCGTGCTGCGGGCCGACGCCGGGGTAGTCGAGCCCTGCGCTGATGGAGTGCGCCTCGGCGATCTGCCCGTCGTCGTCGCAGAGCACGTACGACTTCGAGCCGTGCAGCACGCCGACGCGGCCGCGCGTCAGCGTCGCGGCGTGCCGGGGCGTGTCGACCCCGTCGCCTGCGGCCTCGACGCCGTAGAGCGCCACCGCCTCGTCGCCGAGGAACGCGCCGAACATGCCGATGGCGTTCGACCCGCCGCCGATGCAGGCGACGACGGCGTCGGGGAGCCCGCCGCGCGCGAGCGACTGCGCCCGCGCCTCGACGCCGATGACCCGCTGAAGCTGCGCGACCAGCGTGGGGTAGGGGTGCGGACCGGCGGCGCTGCCCACGCAGTAGTAGGTGCCGTCGACGTGGGTGACCCAGTCGCGCAGCGCCTCGTTCATCGCGTCCTTCAGCGTGCGCGAGCCCGTCTCGACGGGGATGACGCGCGCGCCGAGCAGCTCCATGCGCGCGACGTTGGGCGCCTGGCGCGCGACGTCGACCGCTCCCATGTAGACGTCGCACGAGAGGCCGAAGAGCGCGGCGGCGGTCGCCGTGGCGACGCCGTGCTGGCCGGCGCCCGTCTCGGCGATGATGCGCCGCTTGCCCATCTTCGTGGCGAGCAGCACCTGGCCGAGCGCGTTGTTGATCTTGTGCGCGCCGGTGTGGCAGAGGTCCTCGCGCTTGAGCCAGAGCGCGCCGAGCGCCTCGCCGGTCGGGTCGACCGTGCGCGCGAAGCGCGAGGCGTCGCCGAGGGGCGTCGGGCGCCCCACGTAGTCGGCGAGCCAGCCGTCGAGCTCGCGCTGGAAGGCGGGCGTCGCGACGATGCCGTCGAGCGCCGCCGAGAGCTCGTCGAGCGCCGGCACGAGCGTCTCGGCGACGAAGCGGCCGCCGTAGGGGCCGAACGCGCCGGAGGTGGGAGGGGTGGCCACGCGCGGTTTGTAGCAGAAGCGGGCGGGGGGCGACCGTGCGGGGTGCCGGGCGGCGTCTGCGGGCGTGACGGCCGTCTCGCCGACGAACGCGGGCCCCTTCTCGCGCAGCAGGCGGCACACGCCGAGCAGCCTCGAAGGCGACGCCGGCGCGTGGCCCCCACCGTACCCGGTCGTCTCGACGCCGAGCGCTGTCGCAACTGGCTACCGGTAGCTTCCGTGGAGGGGCGGCGGTGTCGTAACTACCGGTGCGGGCCATGGTTGCGACGCCTGTTGCTGTCGTGACTGGCTCCGGACACCCTCATCGAGGCGCGTCGGTGTCGAAAAAAGGCTACCGGTAGCGAGAGAAACGACACTCGGTGTCGAGAAGATAGCTACCGGTAGCGTGAATTTCGACACTCGCTGTCGGCGCGAGGCCAGCGGTAGCCAAGATCGCGACACCTGGTGTCGAAACTTGGCTACCGGTAGCCTCTCGCGCGGTCGCCGAGGGCGCGGCGAGGCTACCGCTGGCCTACATGGACGGCGACGTGGCCCCGTCGGGGCTACCGGTAGGCTCCGCGACCGACGCGAGCGCCTTCGCGAGGCTACCGGTAGCCCGCCTGGCCGGCGAGTGCGCCGCCGCGAGGCTACCGCCAGCGGGTGCGGTGGTGGGGGGGGCGGGCGCGCGTGTCACAGCTCGGTGTCACAGCTTGTCAAAGCTCGCTGTCGCGCCTCGTCACGGCTTCGGCGGGCTCCAGCGATACGCGCGGTTCGGATCGGTCGCGCCGCGCCCGACCTCGGTCACGAGCCCGACCTCGGTGAGCCGCTTGAGGTCGCGCTGGACCGTGCGCCGAGCAACGTCGGGCAGGAAGCGTTCGGCGTCGGCGACGCTCAACGAGCCCCGCGCGAGCAGGCGAGGTGCGAGCAAAGGCAGGCTGAAGGAGCGAGTTGCCGAGGTCGATGCTTGCGGGTGTGTCGCCCCGCCGCGTTGGCCGGCCCGTCGATGTCGCACCGGTCCTGGATGAGGACGGGCGCCACCGCGGGTCCCTTGTCCCCACGGCGAGGAACGGCGACATTGCCTTCGAGTGCAGAAGTTCTGCACGAACGGAACTCGCATGGACCTGATGACGGGGCGGAGCGGGCGCGCGGCGCAGGCGGTCTTGCTGCTCGCCATGATCGCGTTCGTGGTCGTCAGCGCTGTCCACTTCAACCGACTCTACGAGTTGACGCTCCACCGTGTCCCGACCGTCGCAGACGTGCGTCGAATCCCACGCCTCGCGCAGGTGTTGTCCAACGTGCGCGATGAGGCGATCGAATGCGTGCATGAGAACCAGGACGCCGGCATCGTCGTGGTGGTGCTTCAAATGGGCGAGCGCGCGCTTGGCGCCGCGTTGGCCGAACAGGGGTGGTCGCGCAGCGGGACCGTCGGGCGCTTCGACATCCATCGGTTTCCGCCGCTGCCAGACACGTTCGCCGTCGCTGTCGTTGGGTCATGCGCGGTGTTGTATTGGTCGGGGGACGGGGGGGCCGTGCGCGTCAGAGACGAGTGGCTGGCCGCAGCCGTCGCCCGAGCCGAAGCTCGACGAAGCGCCGGTGGCGGGTGCGAGTAGGTAGGCGCAGCGGTTGGCTGCCCCGGGCGGCCGTGCTGGGGTGCTCCTTGATGCGTGCCGCACCTGTCGCACTTGTCGTCCAGTGCATCTTGGCAGCGTGTGGTCTGGCGTGTGCCAGACGCACCGAGATGGCCGCCGTTCTTGATGCTGGTGTGGGCGAACCCGAGTCGGCGGCGCGCACCGAAACGATGGCCGAGTGCGACTCGAGTGCACAATGCAGCGCGGGACAGGCGTGCGCTGCGACTTGCTTCGGGGGCCACTGCGCAGTTCCATGCGCCGCCGACGATGGTTGTCCGGGTGAGTATGTCTGCAATTGCGCCGACAAAGGTTGCTCAGCCCGTATAGTCGGACTTGAGCTCGGGTTCTGTTTGCAGAACCCGAGGCGCGGTCGTGGGCGGTCATTCATGCGGGACGGACCGTGACGGCCTACACGTCGCTTTACGGAACACCATGATCGATCCCTATCGAACCGCGGGCATCGCGCGGCGTGCAACGTCGTCGAGGCGGTGTTGATGTCGATAACCTGCAACGACGTCGTATCGCTGACGGACGCGCTGCTTGGCCTACAAGCCGGCGCGAGTCTCGCGGCAGTGGCGGCTTTCGCGTGGTCCGGGCGGCTGTTGCCCCGGGAGGATGCGAGCTACCGGAGCGGCCGAACACGGCGCGGCGCGACGATCCCGCTCGTCCCCCTTCGCCTGATATTCACCGACGCAGGCCGTTCGTCGCTGCCAAAGCGATTCCTGATCGCGCGTCGCCTCGGCGAGTGTCTGTTCGTTCTCGCGGCCCTCTCGATTCTGATTGAGCTTTCCGCACTCAGGTGTCTCTGCCCATAGCCGATTGTCAACGCGGACAAAGAGGACGGGGCGGGGCGAGTGGGCGAACGAAACGGAGTCGAGTGCCGCGAGAGCTCGGCCGATGGGCCGGGCTTGGAGAGGGTCCCGTTCTGCCCGGCCTCACGGGTTTCACGCCGGCCGTGAACGAGCGCGAGGAACTGTCGGCGCTCGCCTGGCTCGCCAGACTCACCAAGTCGGCAGGCTCGCCTCGAGCGGCGCGACCTTCGTGCGAGCCCCGAGGCTGGCTGCGGCCTGCGTGACCCGCGCGATCAGGTCGTCACGCGAGCGCCCCACCAGGCGGGGGTGGAGCCCCCAATCGGAGAACGTCCAGACGCACACGGCGTCGCACATGGCGACGATCCTCGCCGCAGAGGAGACGCGCACGCGCCCGTCGGGCGTGATCCAGTCGTCGAACAACGTCGGCACGAGGGGCGTGGGCTCCCTGCCGACCCGCTCCGCGAGCGCGTTGACCTTCGCGCGCACGGTGTTGGACGCCGCGGCGTCCAGCTCGCGCTGGAGCTCGGCGCCGGGTCGCGAGCACGTCACCGGCCGCCTGGTGCGCCCGTGGAGCGAGGCGTTGTCGAGGTGCTCGGCAGGGATCGTTACCCACGCAGGCGAGTTGCTCCGATCGACGACGACCACGTCGCCCACGAGCGAACGCAGCGCCTCGGCGCCTCGACCGCGCTCGAAGCCGAGCTCGCCGCCCGGGTGCTGCAGGACGACCGTCGCGCACGGAGGCGCCGTGTCCCCCGCCTCGACCTCGAAGCCCGAGCTCTGCCCCGCGGGCTGGAAGGCCACGTGCAAGATCACGTCATCGAGCCTACGGCCGCCGCCGCGGGCCAGGCAACGCCCCGCTGCACCTACGGCGCGGCGCGCCGCGACGAGTAGTCGAACGCGAGCGCGAAGCGCTGCGCGAGCGGCGCGGGGTAGAGCTCGCGCTCGACGATGCGCACGTGCAGCAGGCTCGCGGCGGCGGCGGCGTCGACCTCGAAGCGCAGCCGCGCGGTCAGCTGCACGGGCTCGTCGTAGCCGAGCACGGCC
>CAITLX010000005.1 GCA_903893335.1 uncultured delta proteobacterium
CGGCGCGCGCCGGGGTCGCCATCGTCGAGGTGCCCGTCACCGTCGTCTACGACGAGGCGAGCCGGCGCTCGACCCACTTCCGCAAGGTGCTCGACCCGGCGCGCATCGTGCGGCGCGTCGTGCTCACGCTGCTCGAGGGGTGGCCCGCGCGTGCCGCGCGCCTCGCGGCCGCCGCCACGCTCGCGGTCGTCGCGCTCGCGCTCGGCGCGCACGAGCTCGTCGCGTGGGCGACCGCGATGCGCCCCCCGGCGGTCGTCGTCGCGCTGCCCGAGGTCGTCCGCTCGCCCGGCGACCCCTCGCTGCGCGTCGCGGGCGCGTCGTGGGCGCGCCGCCGCGGCTCCATCCTCGAGGTGCACCTCGAGGGCACGCCCGAGGCGATCGGCGCCGCGCACGCGCGCCTGCTGCACGACGAGCGCGTCGAGAACGAGGCGCAGTTGCTCGCGGAGCTCGAGCGTCGCGTGCCGTCGCGGCTCGGGCGCGCGCTGCTCTTCGACGCCGCCCGCGTCCGCTTCCGCGCGCTCGACGCGGCGCTCCCCGACGCGCGCCGCCGCGAGACCGCCGCCGAGGCGCTGGCCTTCGCGCCCGACCCCTTCGCGGGGGTGCTCCCGACCTACCAGCGCCTGACGCTGCTGCAGTCGTTCTACGACGTCGTGCTCTCGTTCGAGCGCTCGCCGCTCGTCGGGTGCACGAGCTTCGCGCTGTCGGGCGCGGCCACCGCCGACGGGCACACGCTCGTCGGCCGCGCGTTCGACTTCGAGGCCGGCGAGGCGTTCGACCGCGGCAAGGCCGTCTTCGTCGTGCGCGAGGCCGGGGCGCTGCCCTACGCGTCGGTCGCGTGGCCCGGGTTCGTCGGCGTGGTCACGGGGGTCAACGCGGCGGGCGTCGCCCTCGCGGTGCACGGCGCGCGCGCGGGCAGCCCGAGCCGCGAGGGGGAGCCGGTCGCGACGACGCTGCGCGAGGTGCTCGGGCACGCGACGAGCACGCGCGAGGCCCTCGCGATGCTCGGCGCGCGCGCGGCGATGGTCGCGCACCTCGTGCTCGTGGCGGACGCGAGCGGCGACGCAGCCGTCGTCGAGCGGGCCCCGGGAGCGGCTCCCTATGTCCGACGCGGCGCCCCTCACCTCGCGCTCACCAACCACTTCGAGGGGCCGCTCGCGGCCGACCCGGCCGACCGGCGCGTGCGCGCCGAGACGACGACGCTCGAGCGTCGCGCGCGCCTCGACGAGCGCCTCGCGAGCCTCGGCGCCGCCGACCCGCTCGCGGTGCTCGACGTGCTGCGCGATCGGCGCGCCGCAGGCGGGGCCGCCCTGGCGCCGGGCGACCGGCGCGCCCTCGACGCCGACGTCGCGGCGCACGGCGTCGTCATCGACGCGACCGCGCGCGTGCTCTGGGTCAGCGAGGCGCCGCACCTGTCGGGGCGCTTCGTGCGCTTCGACCTCGGCGCGCTCGCCGGCGCCGCCCCCTCCCCGCTCGACGCGACCGGGCTCGACGCGCTCCCCGCCCGCGCCGCGCCCTTCTCGCTGCCGCGCTGAAGCGCGCGCTACGAGCCGCCGATCCAGGCGCCGAGGCACGCGAGCCCCACGGCGACCGGCGCGGACGCGACCGCGAACACGAG
>CAITLX010000006.1 GCA_903893335.1 uncultured delta proteobacterium
CACCGCAGCGGCCCCCGTCGCGCCCGCCGACGGCACCGCCGGGCGAGCGCCCGCGCCGCGAGGCACGGCGACGCGCCCGCCCCCCGCCCGAACGGCCGCTCCTGCCGACACCGCGAAGGGCGAGCTTCCGAAGAACCCCTTCGAGTAAGCTCGGGCCCCGATGACGCGCCGCTCGGTCTCCTCGTTCGCACGCTTCGCCGCTCTGCTCGGCGCCCTGGCGCTCGTCGCCCCCGCGCGGGCCGACGAGCCCGTCGACCGCGAGCAGGCGCGCGTGCAGTTCGACGCGGGCACGCGCGCGTTCGGCGAGAAGCGCTACCGCGAGGCGGCGCTCGCGTTCGAGCGCGCGGCCGAGCTGCGCCCCAACGGCATCGCCAAGTACAGCGCGGCGCTCGCGTGGGAGCGCACCGACGAGTCCGCGCGCGCGGCCGACGGCTACGCCCGCGCGCTCGAGCTCCCGGGGCTCGGCGACGCCGAGGCCGAGAAGGCCCGCGCGCGCCTCGACGAGCTGGGGCGCTCGCTCGGCGTCTTCGCGATCACGGGTCCGGTCGGCACGCGCATCGCGCTCGACAAGACCCGCGAGGCGAGCGTGCCGGCCCGCCTGCACGCGACCCCCGGCCGCCACACCGTCGCGGTGCTCGACGCCGAGGGCACGGCGCGCGGCGCGCGCGAGGTCGAGATCGACGTCGGCGAGCTACGCCCGGTCGACGTGACGCTGGCTGCCGTCGCCGCCGCGACTCCCGCTGCCCCCGCCGTCGTCGTGGCGCCTCCCCCGCCCCCGGTCGTCGAGGCCCCGTCCACGCGACGCACCCTCGGCGTGGCGATGCTCGGAGCCGGCGTGGCGACCGCGGGCGCCGCCATCGTGCTCGGGCTCGAGGGGCTCGGCGCGCGCGACGCGTACGACGCGCACCCCACGCGCGAGGGGCTCGACCACGCCTCCTCGCTGCAGACCATGACCAACGTCGCCTGGATCTCCGCCGCGCTGCTCGGCGGCGGCGGCGCCGCGCTGGTGTTCTGGCCGAGCGCGAGCCCGACCTCCGTGCGCGTCGGCGCGCTCCCCGGCGGCGTCGCGGTGCGAGGGTCGTTCTGATGCGCGCCCCCGCTCACCTGCTCGCATGCGCCGCGGCGCTGGCCCTCGCGGGCTGCAACCTGCACCTCGACGAGACGCTGCTCGACGACGCCGGCCTCGCGCCCGCCGACGACGCCTCCTCCGACGGCGCGACCGACGCCTCCGCCGAGGCCGAGGCCGACGCGACGAGCGACGCCTCGCAAGACGCCGCGACCGACGCGCCGGGCGACGTTCACGCGGACACATCCTCCGACGCTCCGCACGACACCCTCTCGGACGTCGCCACCGACACCCCCAGCGACGCCGCCGGATGCTCGGGCGACCTCGAGTGCACGGCCGGCGGCGGCTGCGTCGCGGGGCGCTGCGATCTCGGCACGCGCGCCTGCGTCTACGCCGTGTGCCCGTCGCAGACGGCCTGCCAGGCGCGCACCTGCGACACGGTGCAGTCGACGTGCAACACGCCGACCGACTACGGCTTCCATGCGTCCACGCTCGACATCTCCGCCTCGCTCGCGTGCGGCGGGTCGCTCGACGCCTGCTTCGCAGCCGTCGGCCACTTCGCCTTCCTGGGCACGACGAGCGGCCTGCTCGCGTGGGACCTCTCGGCGCCCATCGCCGCGACGCCCGTCGCGGTCACCGCGCCCGGCTTCACGATCGCGCGCATCGTGGCCAGCGGCTCGCGCCTGCTGGTCGTCGGCCCCTTCAACGCGGGCTCTGGCGCGCTCGAGTGGCTCGACGTCCCGACCGACGCGGTGGTGGCCTCGTTCACCATCGACGGCTCGCACTCGGCGTTCGTCACGTTCGGCTCGGGCGGCGTCGATGCGGCCTACCCCGCTTCGCCAGGCGCCTTCTTCCTCGTCCGCTCCGACGCCGCGTCGAACGATCCGGTCGGCCTCGTCTCGCCCCCGCTCACCAACGGCCAGACGGTCGACGCCGTCGGCAGCACCGAGGCGACCGGCCTGCGCGTCGTCGGCGCGAGCGGCAGCCGCGTCGTGCTCGGCAACCCCGCGGCGAGCACCTTCGCGATCGTCGACGGCGCCGGCGTCGCGGGCGCGTCGCACGCGAGCACGCCGGCCACGCCGACCCCTGCCCTCGCGGGGCTCACCGCGCCGTTCGGCTTCGCCTTCGGCAGCGACGGCACCGTGCTCTGGTCGACGCGCCTCAGCCTCTCGGGCGTGCCCACCGCCGCGCTCGTGTGGCTCGTCGATGGCCAGTCCTCGTTCTTCCAGAGCACCTACGCGCTGCTCGGCACCTACGCGGGTGCCGCCGCGGGTGCGCGCCTCGCGGGACAGAGCACGCTGGTCACGTCGGCGTCGTCGGGGGCCGGCGTCGCGGTCGCCACCGCCGCTTCGCCGAGCGATCTGGCCAAGACGATCGTGCGCCTGGTGACCTACGACGGCCAGCGCACCGACGTCCCCGCGTCGCCCAGCTTCACGCTCCCCGCGCCGCCGAGCGCCGTGGTGCTGCGAACGGCGGGCGCCTACGCCGTGGCCGCGAGCCCGAGCAGCGTGGTCGGACACGTCAGCCTCGACGTGTTCGACCCGGGCTGCCCCTGAGCCTGCCCCGTCGTCTTCGACCCCGGCGGTCCCTGATCGCGCGCGATCGTCTGCGACCCTGACGCGCCGCGCGCGGTCAGCGTAGCTCGACGACCGTCGCCCCGAAGAGGCGCTCGAGGCCGGCGAGCATCGCGTCGGACGCTGCGACGCGCACCTTCGGCGCGACCACCGCCTCGGCGCCGTCGGGGAGCGCCACGATGACCTGCACCGGGCACGTCCCGGGGGCGCTGCGCAGCACGTCGGCGAGCGCGCGCAGGTGCTCGGGGCGCGTGCGATCGGCGGTGACGCGGATGGCGATCTGGCGGGTCGCGGCCTGGATGACGTCGGCGAGCAGCTCGGCCGTGTCGAGCAGCAGCGTCGGCTTGCGCGGGCCCGCGTCGGCCTCCTCGCCGGCGTCCTCGGGGAGCGTCGGGAACGACACCTTGCCCTCGATGACGACGGGCTCGCCGCGCTTGAGCAGCTCGGCCACGACGTCGACGCGGCGGTCGGAGACCTTCACGTCGATGCGCCCGACCTCGTCCTCGAGCTCGAAGAAGGCCATGCGCCCGCCCTTGAAGACGCGTTGTCGGTATTCCTCGACCATGCCGGCGACGCGCACCTTCGTCCACGGCGACAGGTCGGCCAGCGTCGTGGTCGGCACGAGCTCGAACCGCGACAGGTCGCGCCCGTAGCGCGCGAGCGGGTGGCCCGAGACGTAGAAGCCGAGCGCCTGCTTCTCGCGCACGAGCGTCTCGCGCAGGTCCCAGGGCGGCACCTCGGGGTAGTCGGCGAGCTTCGACGCCGGCTCCGCGGCCGCCTCGCCGCCGCCGAACAGCCCGAACATCGTCGCCTGCCCGCGCTTGCGGTCGCGCGTCGCCTCGCGCGAGCGCTCGAGCGCGCGGTCGATCGCCGCGTGCGCGCGGGCCCGCGAGATGCCGCTCGACGCGAGCATGGTGTCGAACGCGCCGCAGTTGACGAGCGCCTCGAGCGACGTCTTGCTCACCTTGCCCGCGTCGACGCGCGACGCGAAGTCGAAGAGATCGGCGAACGGCCCCCCCTCGCTGCGCGCGTCGAAGATCGCGGCGAGCACGCTGTCGCCGATGCCGCGCACCGCGCCGAGCCCGAAGCGAATCTGCGGCTGGTACGCGTCGCGCACCTTCGAGCCCCGCTGCGGCTTGTAGTCGCCCGCGGGCGACGCGTAGACGACGGTGAAGTCGGTCTCGGAGTGGTTGATGTCGGGCGGGAGGATCGTCGCGCCCCACGCGCGCCCCTCGGCGATGATGCGCACGACCTTGTCGATCTTCGCGCGGTCCGCCGTCATCAGCGCGCAGAGGAACTCGACGGGGTAATGCGCCTTGAGGTACGCCGTCTGGTACGTGATGAGACCGTACGCGGCCGAGTGGCTCTTGTTGAAGCCGTAGCCGGCGAACTGCTCGACGAGCGAGAAGATCTCCCCCGCTCGGTCGGCGTCGACGCCGTTGTTCACCGCGCCGTCGACGAACGACTGGCGCAGCTTGGCCATCTCGTCGGCCTTCTTCTTGCCCATCACGCGCCGCAGCATGTCGGCGCCGCCGAGCGTGTAGCCCGCGAGCCGCTGGGCTATCTGCATGACCTGCTCCTGGTAGACGATGGCGCCGCGCGTGGGCGCGACGACCTCGTCGATGAGCGGGTGGAACTTCTGCGCGGGCTGCCGGCCGTGCTTCACCTCGACGAAGCTCTTGACCATGCCGCTCTGCAGCGGGCCGGGGCGGTAGAGCGCGCCGAGCGCGATGATGTCCTCGAACTCCTCGGGTCGGTAGTCCTTGAACAGCTGCTGCATGCCGCTCGACTCGAGCTGGAAGACGCCGGTCGTCTCGCCCGACTGCAGCAGCTTGAACGTGCCCGCGTCGTCGAGCGCGAGCGCGCCGAGCTCGAACTTGGGGCGCCCGCCGCGGTCGGGGCGGCCGTCGATGAGGCGGCTCGCGATCGCCATGACCGTCAGCGTCTTGAGGCCGAGGAAGTCGAACTTGACCAGGCCGGCCTTCTCGACGTCGTCCTTGTGGTACTGCGTGACGAGCTGGCCGTCGGTGAGGAAGCAGGGCACGTGGTCCCACAGCGGGCCCTTGCTGATGACGACGCCGGCGGCGTGCTTGCCCGCGTGGCGCGTGAGCCCCTCGAGCTTCTGCGCGATGTGCACGAGCTCGGCGACGTTCGCGTCGTCCTTCACGCGCGCGGCGAGCTTGGGCTCGGCCTCGAGCGCCTCGGGGATGGTCATCATCTGCCCCTGGGTCTTGGGGCTGGGCGGGATGAGGTTGGCGATCTGCTGCGCGTCGGTGGCCGCCATGCCCATCGCGCGCGCGACGTCCTTGATGACGCTGCGCGCCTTGAGCTCGTGGAACGTCGCGATCTGCCCGACCGAGTCGCGCCCGTACTTCTTGGTGACGTACTCGATGACCTCCTCGCGGCGGTCCATGCAGAAATCGATGTCGAAGTCCGGCATGCTCACGCGCTCGGGGTTGAGGAAGCGCTCGAACAGCAGGTTGTACGGGATGGGATCGAGGTCGGTGATGCGCAGCGCGTACGCCGCGATCGACCCCGCGCCCGAGCCGCGGCCCGGGCCCACGGGGATGGCGCGCTCCTTGGCGAAGCGGATGAAGTCCCAGACGATGAGGAAGTAGCCCGGGAAGCCCATGCCGACGATGACGTCGATCTCGATCTCGAGCCGCTTGCGGTAGGCCTCCTCGTCGACGCGCTTGCCCACCGACGTGAACTCGGCGAAGCGGCGCGCGAGCCCCTCGCGCGCGACGTGGCGCAGGTACCCGGGCGCGTCGTAGCCCTCGGGCACCTCGAAATCGGGGAGCATCGGCTTGCCGAGCGTGAGCTTCCACCCGGTGCAGCGCTCGGCGATGGCGAGCGTGTTCGCGAGCGACCTCGGTAGCTCGCGGAAGCGGCGCGCCATCTCGGACGGGCTCTTGAGGA
>CAITLX010000007.1 GCA_903893335.1 uncultured delta proteobacterium
CGCGCGCGATCTGCGCGCCGCCGTGCAGCTCGACCCCCGCTATGCGCCCGCGCGCCTCGAGCTCGGGGCCGTGCTGCTCATGCTGGGCCGCGCCGACGAGGCCCTCGCGTCGCTGCGCAAGGCGGTCGAGCTCGACCGGCGCGACGCGAGCGCGGCCTCGTCGCTCGGCGTCGCGCTCGTCGGCGTCGGGCGGGTCGACGAGGCGCTCGAGCCGCTCCGGCGCGCGGCCGACCTCGCGCCGCGGAGCGTCGCCTTGCGCACCAACCTCGGCACCGCGCTGCTCGTGGCCGGGCGCACGACCGAGGCGCGCGCGGCCTTCGAGGTCGCTGCGGCCCTCGCGCCCGGCGTCGCGCGCACGCACGGCGATCTCGGCGCAGCGCTCGTGGCCGACGGCGAGGTCGATCGCGCGGTCGTCGAGCTGCGGCGCGCCATCGAGCTCGACCCGGCGCGCGCGATGTTCCGCTCGCACCTCGGCTACGCGCTCGCGCTGCGCCACGATCTCGGCGGCGCCATCGCCGCGTGCCGCGAGGCCGTGCGCCTCGACCCCAAGCTCGGCTCGGCCTGGATCAACCTCGGCACCGCGCTCGCCAAGCACGGCGAGCTGGGCGACGCGCGGCGGGCGTTCGAGCGAGCGCTCGAGCTCTCGCCCGACGACCCGCGCGTGCGCTCCAACCTCGGCGAGCTCGACGCGCTCGACGCGGAGCGCGCGAGGTGAGGGGAGCCTCTCCGCCTTGACGCGAGGCGCGCCGCGCGCGAATACTTCGCACGCGAAACAATCTGGAGTGCCGGTGCCCGCTGTCCGCTCCCCCCTCCGCCCCGAGATCAAGCCCGACGTCGACACCATCGTCGAGGCGATCCTCTACCTCTACACCGAGTCGCGGCGGCTCATGAAGGGCGTGGCGGCCAGCTTCGGCCTCACCGGTCCGCAGCTGACGGTCGTGAAGATGCTCGACGAGATCGGCGACATGTCGCTCTCCGAGCTCTCCGAGCGAATCCGTGCGCAGAACAGCACCGTGACGGGCATCATCGATCGCATGGAGCGCGAGGGGCTCGTCGCCCGCAGCCGCTCGCGCGAGGACCGTCGCGTCGTGCACATCCGCCTCACGGCCAAGGGGCACGAGGTGGCGCGTCGCATCCCCATCGCACCGCTGACCATCTTCCGCGAAGCGATCGAGGAGCTCGGACCGACCGACGGCCGCGAACTCTTGCGCATTCTCACCCGGGTCGCCCGCCGCGTTCGCGAGCTGGTCGACGCGTCGAACCCCAAGGAGAGCCGATGACCACGAACGCCGCCCGCGACCCCGACCTCTGCGTGGTGACCTGCGCGCTCACCGGCGTGCTCGCCACCCGCAAGCAGTGCGAGGGCATCCCGTACACCCCCGTCGAGATCGCCGAGGAGGCGAAGCGCGCCTACGACGCCGGCGCAGCGGTGGTGCACATCCACGCGCGCAACGACGACGGCTCGCCCACCTTCGCCCCCGACGTCTTCGCGCGCATCAAGGAGGAGATCCAGGCGCGCTGCCCCATCATCCTCAACTTCTCGACGGGCGTGCTCGGCGACGACGTGAGCGAGCCGGTCGCGTCGATCCGCGGCAGCCGCCCCGAGATCGCCGCCCTCAACATGGGCACGATGAACTACTCGAAGTACTCCGAGAAGCAGAAGCGCTTCGTCTTCGACATGGTCTTCCCCAATCGCTACGAGAAGATCATGACGCTGCTCGCCGCGATGAACGAGGCGGGCGTGAAGCCCGAGCTCGAGTGCTTCGACACGGGGCACACCAACGGCGCGTGGCCGCTCATCGACATGGGCATGCTCAAGCCGCCGCTGCAGTTCTCGTTCATCGTCAACGTGCTCGGCGGCATCCCTCCGCTCGTCGAGTCGCTGCAGCTCCAGACGAAGATCATGCCCCCCGGCTCGGAGTGGGAGGTCATCGGCATCTCGCACTGCGGCTGGCGCATGCTCGCGACCGCGCTCGTGCTCGGCGGCAACGTGCGCTGCGGCCTCGAGGACAACCTCTACCTGCCGACCGGCGCGATGGCGCGGTCGAACGGCGACCTCGTCGAGACCGCGGTGCGCATGGTGCGCGACGTGGGGCGCCGCCCGGCGACGGTGGACGAGGCGCGGGCCATCCTGAGCCTGCGCGGCGCGTCGTGACGGCGCGCGTGTTCCACGCGATCGCGGTCGCGGTCGCCGACGGCGTCGCGACGGTCACGTTGAACCGCCCCGAGCGGCGCAACGCGATCGGCCCGCAGATGGCCAACGAGCTGCTCTGGGCCTTCGCCGACGCGGCGGACGACGCGAGCGTGCGCGCCATCGTGCTCACGGGCGCCGGCAAGGCGTTCTGCGCGGGGGGCGATTTTCAGCAGATGACCGCGGGCGCCGACGCCGACGCGCTGCCGCACCGCGGCGACTACGCCGACCTGCTGCTGGCGATGACACGCTCGCCGAAGCCGATCGTGGCGCGCGTCAACGGCCACGCGATGGGGGGCGGGCTCGGGCTCGTCGCGGCATCGACGTTCGCTCTGGCGAGCACCGACGCGCAGCTCGGCACGCCCGAGATCGACGTCGGGCTCTTCCCCATGATGATCATGGCCGTGCTCGCTCGGCTGGTCCCTCGCCGACGCCTGCTCGAGATGATGCTCCTCGGCGAGCGCATGTCCGCCGACGAGGCGGCGCGCGTCGGCCTCGTGTCGCGCGCGGTCGCGCCGGGCGAGCTCGACGCAGCCGTCGCCGCGCTCTGCGCCAAGGTCGCGTCGAAGAGTCCGAGCACCGTCCGCCTCGGCCTCGAGGCGTTCGCCGCGCAGGACGACCTCGACCTCGCGACGGCGCTGCCCCTCTTGCGCGAGCGGCTCGGGCTGGTGCTCGCGACGAACGACGCGCGCGAGGGCCTGATGGCCTTCCTCGAGAAGCGACCCCCCGTCTGGACGGGCACCTGAACGGAGACGACGAGCCACCATGAACATGCGGGAGCTGATCCAGGACCTCGAGGCGCGGCGCGCGCTCGTCAAGCAGATGGGCGGCGCCGACAAGGTCGCCAAGCAGCACGGGCGCGGCAAGCTCACGGCGCGCGAGCGCCTCGCGCTGCTCTTCGACGACGGCGTGCTCTTCGAGGTGGGCCTGCACGGCACGCAGATGGGCCTCTCGTCGGGCGACGGCGGCGGCGACAAGCCGGCCGCGGACGCCGTGGTGTGCGCCTTCGGCAAGGTCGACGGCCGCATGGTGTGCGCGGCTGCCTACGACTTCACCGTGAAGGGGGGCAGCATCGGGCAGACGGGCGAGGAGAAGGTGACGCGGCTGCGCCAGATGGCGCTGCGCGGCCGCTGGCCCATCGTGTGGCTCGTCGACTCGGGCGGCGCCCGCATCGATCCGGGCGCGAACCACGCCGACGCGATCTCGCTGTTCGCGGGCTCGGGGCACCTGTTTCGCGAGCAGGTCATCATGAGCGGCGTCGTGCCGCAGGTGGCCGCGATGGTGGGGCCCGGCGCGGCCGGCACGGCCTACATCCCCGGCCTCGCGGACTACGTGCCGATGGTCAAGGGCATCGGCTCGCTGGCGCTCGGCGGCCCCGCGCTCGTCAAGGCCGTCACCGGCCAGGACATCAGCGAGCAGGAGCTCGGCGGCTCGAAGGTGCACTGCGAGACCAGCGGCGTCGGCGACGGCGAGTTCGCCAACGACGAGGAGTGCATCGCCGCGATCAAGCGCTACCTCTCGTACTTCCCGTCGAGCTGCGACGAGGCGCCGCCGCGCCTGGCGAGCACCGACTCGATCGAGCGCCGCGAGGAGTCGCTGCTCGATCTCCTGCCCGACTCGAACCGCAGGCCGTACGACGTCTACAAGCTCATCCGCGCGATCGTCGATCACGGCGAGCTGCTCGACATCAAGCCGCGCTACGCGCGCAACATCGTCACCTGCCTCGCGCGCTTCGGCGGCCGGCCGGTCGGCATCGTCGCCAACCAGCCCATGTACCTCGGCGGCATCCTCGACGTGGACGCGGCGGACAAGGCGGCGCACTTCATCCAGATCTGCGACGCGTTCGGGCTGCCGCTCGTCTTCTTGCAGGACGTGCCCGGCTTCATGGTCGGCTCGAAGGTCGAGCACGCGGGCATCATCCGCCACGGCGCGAAGCTGCTGCACGTGATGAGCGCCGCGACGGTGCCCAAGATCACCGTCGTCGTGCGCAAGGGCTACGGCGCCGGCTACTACGTCATGTGCGGTCGCGCGTACGAGCCCGACCTCATCGTCGCGTGGCCCACCGCCGAGATCAGCGTGATGGGCGCCGAGGGCATGGTCGGCATCGCGGCGCGCAAGCTCTTCGGAGGCGCCGACCCGCCGCCCGAGGTGAAGAACGCCATCCTCGAGCAGATCCGCAGCAACATCGACATCTACAAGGTCGGCGGCTGGGGGCTCGTCGACGACATCATCGACCCGCGCGACACGCGCCGCGTCATCGGGTGGGGCCTCGAGCTCGCGGAGCACAAGCACCTCGAGCGCCCCGCGAAGAAGCGCGGCGTCATCCCCGTCTGAAGCGGGCCGCGTAGGAGCGCGAAGAAGCGCGCGCGAGCGACCCGGCGATGCGCGCCGGATCGCTCGGTGGCGCGCCGGGCGTCAGATGCGCTCGATGATGGTGGCGATGCCCATGCCGCCGCCGATGCAGAGCGTGATGAGCGCGGTCGACTTGTTGGACCGCTCGAGCTCGTCGAGCGCGGTGCCGAGGAGCATCGCGCCGGTGGCGCCGATGGGGTGGCCGAGCGCGATCGCGCCGCCGTTGACGTTGACGCGCGCGGGGTCGATGCCGAGATCGCGGATCGTCTTCAGCGGCACGGTCGCGAACGCCTCGTTGATCTCCCACAGGTCGATGTCGCCGACGTTCATGCCCGCGAGCTTGAGCGCCTTCTGCGACGCCGGCGTCGGCGCGGTGAGCATGATGACGGGCTCGGCGCCCGCGGTCGCCGTCGAGCGGATGCGCGCGCGCGCCTTGAGGCCGTGCGCCTTGCAGTAGTCGCCCGAGGCGAGCAGCACGGCGGCGGCGCCGTCGACGATGCCGCTCGAGTTGCCGGCGGTGTGCACGTGGCGAATCGCGGAGACGTCGGGGTAACGCTTGAGCGCGAGCTCGTCCATCGTCTCGCCGTTGGGACCGACGGCGGCGGCGCCCATGCCGATGAAGGCGGGGTCGAGCTTGGCGAGCGACTCCATCGTCGTCTCGGCGCGCGCGTGCTCGTCGCGGTCGAGCAGCAGGGCGCCCGTGTCGGGGTCGACGAAGTCGAAGCGGCTCGCGAAGCGCTTCTCGGCGACGGCGCGCGCGGCCTTCTGCTGGCTCTCGACCGCGAAGCGATCGACGTCCTCACGCGTGAAGCCCTCGCGCGTCGCGATGAGGTCGGCCGAGATGCCCTGGCCCACCTGCGTGATGCGCTTGCGCAGCCGCTGGTTGTGGCCGTCGAGCATCGCGCCGTCCGAGCCCATCGGTACGCGCGACATGCTCTCGACGCCGCCGCCGACGGTGAGCTGCTGCTGGCCCGACATGATGCCGAGGGCCGCGAAGTTGACCGCCTGCAGGCCCGAGCCGCAGAAGCGGTTGAGGGTGACGCCCGTGACCGTCTCGGGCCACTCGGCGGCGAGCACCGAGTTGCGGGCGATGCAGGCGCCCTGCTCCTGCACCTGCGAGAGGCAGCCGATGACGACGTCGTCGACGTCGGCGCGCTCGATGCCCGTGCGTCGCGCGAGCTGGTTCAAGGTCTGCGCGAGCATCTCCTGGGGGTGCACGCCCGAGAGCGCGCCCTTGCCGGCCCTGCCGCGGCCACGAGGAGTCCGAACCGCATCGACGACGAACACGTCCACCATGAGCATCCTCCAGAGTAGTTTCGCGCGCGAAGCTACCACGAGCCCGGCCGTCCGGCTCGCCGCGCGGCGCGGGGCGGGGCATGCTCCCCGGTCATGGTCGATCTCGATCGCGCCGTGCGGGACAAGGCCCGCGCGCTCGGCTTCGACGCCGTGGGCGTGGCCGCGGCCGACGAGCCGCTCGAGCTCGAGTTCGGGCGCTACGAGGCGTTCGTGGACGCCGGGATGCACGGCGAGATGGGCTGGCTCGCCGACGACCGCGAGGTGCGCCGCCGGCTCGACGGCGAGGGCGTGCTCGCGGGCGCGCGCAGCGTCATCTGCGTCGCCGAGAGCTACGCGGGGGCGGGCGACCCGGCCGACCGCTCCGGCGTCGCGTCCGCGATCGCCCGCTACGCTCGTGGCCTCGACTACCACAACCACTTACGTAAGCGCCTGCGCCGGCTCGCGGCGTTCGTGCGCACGCTGGGCGAGGGGGTCGAGGCGCGACCGCTGTGCGACGACGCGCCGCTGCTCGAGCGGGCGTGGGCGGCGCGCGCCGGGCTCGGCTTCGTGGGCAAGAACGGCATGCTCATCGTGCCGGGGACGGGCTCGTTCGTGCTGCTCGGCGAGGTCGTGACGACGCTGCGGCTCACGCCGGGCGCGCCCATGTCCGAGCGGTGCGGCTCGTGCACCGCGTGCCTCGAGGGCTGCCCGACCGACGCCTTCGTGCGCCCCTTCGTGCTCGATGCGAGGCGCTGCATCTCCTACCTGACCATCGAGCTGCGGTCGGCGACGCCCGAGCCGCTGCGCGAGGCCGCCGGGGCTCACCTCTTCGGGTGCGACGATTGCCAGGACGTGTGTCCGTGGAACCAGGCCGCGCTCGAGCGCGGCGAGACGCGCGCCCGGTACCGCGCGCACCCGCGATGGCGCGAGCTGAGCGCGGCCCAGCTCGCCGCGCTCGAAGAGGGGCAGCTCGAGCGGCTGCTCGTGGGCTCCCCGCTGCACCGCGCGACGCCCGCGGGGCTCGTGCGCGACGC
>CAITLX010000008.1 GCA_903893335.1 uncultured delta proteobacterium
ACGAGGTGCGCGACGGCGCGGCCTCGCAACGGCAACCGCCGCCACCCGTCGTCAGGCCGTAGAGCCCCGGAGGCGCGGTGTCGGTGGGCGCGCCTGCATCGAGGCCGGGGCCCGTGTCGGCTGCGTCGGCGCTCGGGCCGTCGGTGCCGGCGTCGGTGACCGTGGGGCCTGCGACGCACTCGCCGCCTGCGCACACCTGCGTGGCGGGGCACCGAACGCCCTCGCACGGGTCGTTGCCGCACGCGCCGGTGACGGGATCGCAGGTGCCGCCGGTGGAGCAGGCTCCGCCGTCGAGGCCCGCGCAGGCGTCGGGCACGCACGCCCGCCCCGCGTCGCCCTGCGGCGCGCACACCTGCCCCGAGGCGCACGGGGGCGTGCAGCCGGACGCTGCGCAGGCGCCCGCGTGGCAGGCCTCGCCTTGCGGGCAGGTCACGCCGGCGCACGTCGGGGTGCAGGCGTGCGCGGTGAAGTCGGCGCTCGGCTTGCAGAACTGCCCGGCCGGGCACGAGACGCCCGCGCACGGGTCCGCCTGGCAGGCGCCCTGGTTGCACACGAGGCCCGCGCCGCACGGCAGGTTGAAGCAGTCGTCGGGAACGCACGACCCCGCGTGCGCCCCGAGCGGGGCACAGACGAGCGGCGCCGCGCAGGCGACGCCCCAGCAGGGGCCGTGGCAGCCCGCCGCGCCCCTGCACGTGCAGGCCGGCGCGGTCGCGCCGCCGTCGCTCGGCGCGCACTCGAGCGCCGTGCCGCCGTCGCCGGCCGAGACCGTGACCGTCTGCGAGGCGCAGTCGCCGCCGCAGGGGGAGGTGACGCAATAGCTACCGACGTCGGTCGTCCCCGACACGGGAGCCTCGGCGCAGGTGAAGCCCCCCGTCGGGCACTTGGCCTCGCCGATGCAAATGCGGGCGCACTGACAGCTTCCTTCGTACGCGACGCACGCCTTGCGGGGCGAGCCTGCGCCGCAGAGCGGGTCGACGACGCCTGCGTCGTCCGCGGGGTCGTCGTCCACCTTGCCATTGCAGTCGTTGTCGAGGCAGTCGCAGGTCTCGCGCTGCGGGCCGATGCCGCCGGCGCAGAGCACCGCGCCGTGCACGCACGTCCACTTGCCCGGCTTGCACGCGCCGACGCTCGACCCGCACGTGCCGCCGAGTACGCCCGCGGCGTCGGGGATGGCGGAGCCGACGACGCCGTCCGGGGAAGCGCCCGACTCGTCCACCAGGCCGTCGCAGTCGTTGTCGCGGCCGTCGCACACCTCGGCGGTCGGGCCACGCGCGCCGGCGCACGACTGCCCGCCGTTGCCGTCGCACGCGAGGGTGCCGCCGAGGCACTCCCCCGCGGTGAGCTTGCGCGGCCCGGGGAAGGCGGTCGCGTCGTAGGGAGCGGTGCAGTCGGCGCCGACGGTGGTGCCGTCGTCGATGACTCCATTGCAATCGTTGTCGCGGCCGTCGCACACCTCGGCCTGCGGCGTGACCTGCCCGACGCAACCGAGCACGCCGTTGGCGCAGAGCAGCGTGCCGGCGCGGCAGTCGCCGCGGTCGAGGCCGCAGGTCGAGCCGAGGGGGGGCGTGTTGCTCTCGTCGACCAGTCCGTTGCAGTCGTCGTCGATGCCGTCGCACTGCTCGGTGGTCGGCGCGGTGCCGCCGCGGCAAGCCCACGAGCCCTGCACGCAGGCGAGCACGCCCGTGATGCAAGGGGACTTCAGGGTGCCGAGGCCGGTGCACGTCGCGCCCGCGGGGGGAGACCAGGTCGTCGTCTCGTACGAGCAGGCGGTGCCGGGCGTCGCCCAGCACGACCGCGCCGCGCCCTGCGGCGCGTCGATGGGGGCGTCGTCGATGGTTCCATTGCAATCGTCGTCGACGCCGTTGCAGCTCTCGACGGTGGGAGGCACGCCCCCCTGGCAGACGAGCGCCCCGCCGACGCAGGCGACCACGCCCTTGCGGCACGGCGGGCTGTTGCTGCCGCACGCGCCGCCGAGCCCGGCGAGCGGCGCCTCGTCCACGAGGCCGTCGCAGTCGTTGTCGACGCCGTCGCACACCTCGGCGGTCGGGCCGGTGTAGCCCGCGCAGCTGCCGTGACACGGCTTGGCGCCGCGCTCGCATTGCGTGCTGGGGTGGAGGGCGTCGCGGTAGACGAGGTTGCTCGTGGCCGGCACGTCGCACGCGGTCGCGGCGACGCCGTCGTCGACCAGGCCGTTGCAGTCGTCGTCGATGTCGTTGCAGGTCTCGGCCGGGTAGGCGGAGCCGCCGCCGGGGATCGGCGCAGCCGGCGTGCAGGCGCCGACGAAGTTGCCGGGGCCGCCCGCCTCGCAGGCGTTGGGCGAGGGGACCGCGACCGCCGCGCGGCAGCTCGTCGTCCCGAAGCAGTACGCGGGGGCGGAGGTGCCGGGCGGCAGCCCGCACGGCGCGGTCACGGCCGAGAGACCGTCGTCTGCGACGCCGTCGCAGTCGTCGTCGCAGCCGTTGCAGACCTCGAGCGAGGGCACGCACTGCGCGCAGCCGGCGAGGGTGTACGCGACGCCGCTGCCGGTCGCGTTGTCGACCACTCCGTCGCAGTCGTCGTCTTGCCCATTGCACGACTCGGCGACGGGGCAGTGCGCGGGGCTCCCGCAGCGCACGACGCCCTCGTCGACGGTGCCGTTGCAGTCGTTGTCGACGCCTGGGTCCTCGCAGCGGTCGCCCGGGTCGTAGCAGAGCCAGCGCGCGGGCTCCGAGCTCTGCGCGACGGTGGTGCAGGGGAGCTTGGTCGTGTCCCCCTTCGGGCTCGCCGCCGTGATGGTCGCCTGGAAGGTCGAGAGGCAGGCGGCACGCTGCGCGTCGTCGGTCCACGCGCAGCAGGTCTGGCCGACGTCGCAATAGTGGCGCGAGCCCTCGTCCGTGCAGCCGTTGCAGTCGTTGTCGGCGTTGTCGCACGTCTCGGGCTTGATGGCGCCCGCGACGATGTTGGCCAGCACGCCCGAGAGCTCGGCCTCGTTGCTCGTCAGGTACGATTGACGGGTGCCGCCAGCGACGGCGATGGCGTCGGTGTTGGCCTTGTTTCCGCCGACGAAGTTGATGACGTAGGTGTGGATGGGGAACGTCGTGCCGCCCACCGTCACGCCCGACAGCAGCGACGCGGCGGCGGCGACCGCGTCGCTCTGCGCGTCGCACGTCTCGTCGCCGTCGGTCAGGAGGATGACGTTGACCGAGCGGCACGCCGGGTCGGTCGCGGAGAGCGGCGTCGCGTACGTCGCCTGCGGCGCGGTCGCGTCGGTCGGCGTCGTCCACGACGACGCGAAGTAGCGCTTCATGTCGCGCAGCGCCCCGTTGAGAGGGGTGAAGCCGATCTGCGACGCGCCGATGTTCGGGTTGGTGATCTCCGCGTTGCCCGTGCAGGTCTGGTCGACCCAGCCGAGGATCTGCGAGACGTTCGACGTCGCGCCGGGGGCGTCGGGCGTGATCGGCACGAGGATGTTCGCGCCGCGCCGCGTCGTCGGATCGACGTGCTGCGGCGTGCCCGAGACGCACAGGACCGTGCCCGTTCGCACCGCCGGGCCGCAGAGCGCTGCGCACCCGGTCGTCGTGACCTCCTCGGTGAACGCGTGCTGCGAACAGCCCGTGTAACAGGTGCTCGAGCAGCCCGTCATGTAGCCCGCGTACTGCGCGAGCCCGAAGCTCACCTCGCTGAAGGCGCGCACGGTGTTCTTCACGGCGCACTTGGCGTGGCCCATGCGCGAGGCGGGGTAGCCGCACGAGTTGGTGCCGGTCACCGCGGAGTTCATCGACCCCGACGAGTCGACGACGAGCATGAAGTAGGGGCGCGCCGGGGCGGGCCACTTCGACGGGTCGGTCGAGGCGCACGCGGTCGGCTCGGCGAGCGCGGGGCGCGCGACGGTCAGCGCGGCTGCGGCGAGCACGAGTGACGGGGCGAGCGCGTGGAGCGCCCTCTTCAGCAGAGCGAGCGGCTGGGGCATGGTGCGGACCGGGCGAGGGGGCACCGGCCGCGGCTGCCGCTGCCCCGTGGGAGGGAGGCGGCGAAGGTCGCACGGGCGTCCGAGTGCGACAAGCGAGGCCGCCCGGCGAAAGGTTGATGCAACTGCGACGCTCGGACGCAGGGAGCGGGCGGCTAGATGCTGTAGTGTGGCCTCGTGACGCGCCGCGTGGGAGCGGCGGTCGAAGGCCGGAGTCGCACCATGCTCGCTCGTTCGCTCGTCGTCTCGGTGTTGTTCGTCGCCGCTGCTTGCGCTGGGTGTTCCTCCTCCGACGGGGCCGCTCCTGCGGGGGCCGCGGGCGCGTCGGTCGACGGGGGCGACGGTGCGGCTGCGTGCGCGGCGCCGGGCGGGGCCACGCCGGGTCCCGCGGACACGCACTGCACCGACGTCGACGGCGGCTCGGTCGTGCAGCCGACGAGCGCCGCGAGCTGCACGCCCGACGGCGGCGCGGGCACGGACGCTGGCGTCGAGGAGGCCTGCCCCTTCGGCGACACGATGTTCGGGCAGGAGGCCGACGACGACGACTGCAAGTACCACGTGCGGTGGACCTCGGAGCCGGTCTGCCAGGGCGCGGGGGGTGTCCGCTTCGCCGTCACCGTCACGCGCAAGAGCGACGGTGCACCGGCCACCGGCGCGATGACGATGGCCGACGTGTTCACGACCAGCCCGGCCGACGCAGCGTGCGACGACGCGTCGTCGCACGCGGGCCCCAACAGCGGCGTCATCCTCGACGAGGGCGCAGGCGGGACGTACACGGGCGCGCTCGCGTTCGATCAGCCCGGGGCGTGGACGGTGCGCTTCCATTTCTACGGCGAGTGCGAGGACGCGCTCGAGGACTCGCCGCACGGCCACGCTGCGTTCCACGTCAGCGTGCCGTGACGGGGGCACGCCGCCCTCCCGCCTGACGGACGACCGATCGAGCGACACGGCCTCGCGCCGCTGGTACACGACGGGTCGCGCCGCGGGGCGCGTCGGGAGGCCCTGGTCGTGTACACGCTCTACATCGGGAACAAGAACTACTCGTCCTGGTCGCTGCGCCCGTGGCTCTTGCTGCGGGTCGCGGGCATCCCGTTCGAGGAGCGCGCGGTCGCGCTGACGGGCCAGGGGCCGAGCGAGGTGCACCGCGCCTACTCGCCGAGCGGGCTGGTGCCGTGCCTGCACGACGGCGAGGTGCGCGTGTGGGACAGCCTCGCCATCGCCGAGTACCTCGCCGAGCGACACGCGGGGCTCTGGCCCGAGGCGCCCGCTGCTCGCGCGTTCGCGCGGTCGATGTCGGCCGAGATGCACGGCGGCTTCACGGCGCTGCGCGGCACCTGGGTGATGAACGCCAAGCTCGCGTTCGCCGAGCGCGCGCCGCCCGAGTCCGTGCAGCGCGAGGTCGACCGCATCGTTCAGCTCTGGACGACGTGCCGCGCGGCGCCCGCTGCCGCAGGCGGGCCCTTTCTCTTCGGCCGCTTCGGCATCGCCGACGCGATGTACGCGCCGGTGGCGCTCCGCTTCCGCACCTACGCCGCGCGCTTGCCCGACGCGGCCGCCGCGTACCGCGACGCGCTGCTCGCGCTGCCCGCGATGCAGGAGTGGGTCTCGGCCGCGCTCGCCGAGACCGCGGTCGAGGAGCGCTACGACCGGCTCGCGCGCGAGGCGGGGGGCAGCCCCAGGTGAAGGCCGGTCGGGGCGAGCCGCCGAGCGGCGCGCTCAGGCTGCGCGCACGTGGCGCGCGACGCGCGCCGAGCCCCAGCGCGACGCGAGCAGACCGAGCAGCGAGGCGGCCGCCGCGACCCACGCCCACGCCGCCAGCGCGTGGTAGGTGAGCAGCAGCCCGCCGAGCGCAGGCGCGAAGATCGCGGCCACCGAGCCGAGCGACTGCGCGAGCCCGAGCACCTTGCCCTGCTCGTGCGCGTCGGCCGTCTGGCTGATGAGGCTGGTGAGCGCGGGGCGCAGCGTGCCCTGCCCGAACGACGCCACCGTCGCGACGGCGAAGAGCGCCGCGACGCTCCCGACCGCGCCGAGCGCCGCGTAGCCGACGAGCGCCGCGACGAAGCCCGCGTGCACCAGCGCCGCGTCACCGTAGCGCTTGACGAGCCGCCCGATGAGCCCGCCTTGCAGCAGGATGCCGAGCGCCCCCGAGTAGGCGAACACCCAGCCGACCTCGCGGGGGCCGAAGGGAACGCCGTGCCACTCGAAGCGGCGCTCGGCGAAGAGCGCGAAGCCCGAGGTGAAGGTCGAGAACCCGAAGGCGAAGAGGAAGAACTGCAGCAGCAGGCCCGACACGATGGGCTTCGCG
>CAITLX010000009.1 GCA_903893335.1 uncultured delta proteobacterium
ACGGCCTGGTGCGAGCAGCGTGGGTGACGAGGCGCGCCGCGCGGCGCGTGCTCCCGCTCGCGACCGCGTGCGCCGTCGGGGCCCTCGCCGTGTTCGACGCCTCGAGCCCGCTGACACCGGTGGCAGCGGGGGCTGCGGTGGTCGTCTGGGCGGCGGTGCTCGCCACGCGCGCGGGGCCGGCGCTGTGGCACCGCAAGGCCGACGCCTGGCTCGGCGTCGATCTCGGCACCCTGCTCGGAGGCGCCGCGCTCGCGGTGATGGGTCGCGTCGAGGGGGGCCCGCGCGGAGAGGGCTACGCGGCGCTCTACGCGCTGGTCGCGGCGGTCTCGGCGTTCGCGCCTCCGCTCGCCACGGCGACGGTCGTCGCCTACCTCATCGGCGTCGAGGGGCTCGTGCGCGGCTTCGGGCTCGGCGAGCGCGACCTCGGCGAGCTCTCCGTCCACGCGGGGCTGCTGTTCGCGTTCGCGTCGGCGAGCCTCATCTTCCTGCGGGTCGAGGTGACGCGCGCCCGCCGCAGCGCGCGCGCGCAGCTCGAGCGCGAGATCGCCCGCCTGCACGAGTCGGCGCGCTCGTACCGCCTCGTCGCCGCTCCGTCGTCGTCGGCCCAGCCGAGCGCCGGACGACCCGCCGACGACGAGCGCCTCGCGCGCTCGAGCGTCGAGGAGATCCGGCAGGCCGTGCTGCTCGCGCTCGACCTGCTGCGTCGCTCGCTCGACCTGCGCACCGCGCTGCTCGTGTGGCTCAACGACGGCGGCACCCACGCGCGCATCACCGAGCTCTCGACCGACGCGGACGACGTCGTCGAGGGGCCCTTCTTCGCCGGGGACGGCCTGCTCGGCGCGGTGGTGTCGCGCCGGGCGCCCGTCACGCTCGAGGGGCTGAAGGCGGGCTACAAGCTGCCCTACTACTCCGGCCCCTGCCCGGTGCGCGTCGCGTGCGGCGTGCCGGTCGTCGAGGGGGGCCACGTGCGCGGCGTCCTGCTCGTCGATCGCGTCGAGGCGCGCCCCTTCGACGTCCCCGAGATCGAGCTGCTCTGCAGCGCCGCGCGCTTCGCGGTGCGCGCCGTGGAGAACGAGCGCGTGCTGCTCCAGCTCGAGCGCTCGAAGGTCGAGCAGAGCCAGCTGTACCGCGCCGCCGAGGCGCTCGGCGCGGCGCGCAACGAGGCCGACGTCGTCGAGGCGGGCGTCGAGAGCGCGCGTCGCGTGGCGGAGTTCGATTTCGCGGCCGTCACGCTCTACGACGAGCGCAGCCGCATGCACGAGATCCGCGCCGTGAGCGGCGAGGGGGGGAAATCGCTGGTCGGCGCGCGCTTCGCGCACAACCAGAGCCTCTGCTCGATGGTCGTCGAGAGCCGCCACCCGCTGCCCTACAAGGGGGACTTCGACCCCGAGCGGCAGGTCGTCTTCACCCGCCGCCTCGCGCCGCCGAAGCTGCCGGCCATCCTCGTCCTGCCGCTGCTCGTGCACGACCGCCCGCTCGGCACGCTCGTGCTCGGCGCGCGCCGGCGCGGCGCGTTCGGAGAGGCCGTGCAGCCGACGCTCGAGGTGCTCGCGAGCCACATGGCGGTGTCGCTCGCCAACGCGCGCATGCTGCGCAAGCTCGAGGAGCTCGCGACCACCGACGGGCTGACGGGGCTGCTCAACAAGCGCGCGATGCTCGAGGTCGCCAACCAGAAGATCGCCGCCGCGACGCGCCACGGCCGCAAGCTCGCGGTGCTCATCACGGACATCGACCACTTCAAGAAGGTCAACGACGCGCACGGCCACGACGTCGGCGACCACGTCATCCGAGGGCTCGCCGACGTGCTGCGGCGCGCGCGCCGCTCGACCGACGCGGTGGGGCGCTTCGGCGGCGAGGAGTTCGTCGTCGTCTGCGAGGAGATCGACGCGAAGGGGGCGATGCTGCTCGCCGAGCGCATCCGCACCGAGTTCGAGGCGACGGAGTTCGAGACGCGCGAGGGCGTGCTGCGCGTGACGTGCTCGGTCGGACTCTCGACGTGGCCCGAGGCGGGCGTCACCTGGGAGTCGCTGTTCAAGGCGGCCGACGAGGCGCTCTACGTCTCGAAGCGCTCGGGGCGCAACCGCTCCACGGTGTGGGCGGCGCGTCGCGGCGAGCCCACGCACAAGCCCGGCGCGCTGCCCGGCTCGCGCGTCGCCTGATCACTTCTTGGCGGCGGCCTTGGTAGGGGCCGGCTTCGGCGCGGCAGCCTTCGCGGCTGCGGGCTTCACCGCTGCCGGCTTCGCCACGTCGCTCTTCGCCGCTTCGGCGGGCTTGGCCGCGAGCAGCTCCTTCAGCCGATCGCGCACCGGGCCAGCGGTGAGCGCGTCGTCCGCGGCGCGCTGCACGATCGCGCGACCCTCGGCGCCGCCGAGCTTGAGCAGCGCGGCCCCGGCGTGACCGACCGCGGCGACCATCTGCTCGTCGTCGACCGTGGCGCGGTACAGGGCGAAGAAGGTCTTGAGCGCCGGCAGCTCGGACGGCCCGCCGAGCACGCCGAGCGCGGCGGCCACGCGCTTGACGTCGTCGGAGGTGTCCGCGGGTTCGGCCAGGTGCTGCGCGAGGAGCGGGGCTGCGCCCTTCTCGCCCATGCCCGCGAGCGCGTCGGCGATGGGCCCGACCGGCGGCGCGCGGAGCACGTCCTTCAGGAAATCGTAGCGGCGCTCGAGCGCCTCCTGCATCGAGCGCGCGCCGGTGCGGCGAGCGGCCAGCGCGCTGCGGGCGTCGGGCAGCAGCAGCGGCGAGGTGCGCGGGTCGCTCGCGAGCTCGACGACGGTGCGCGTGACGCCCTCGTCGTCGATGGCGGCGAGCTCGCGCAAGAGCACGCGCTGCACGGTGGCCATCTCGCTGTCGCGCAGCGCGAGCGCGGCGGCGAGCTGCTCGCCGAGTGGGCGCGCGGCGGCGCCGGCTGCGGAGCGCGTGAAGGCGTCGGTCTGCACCACGCAGGCCTTCACGGGGCGGCCGAGCGACACCGTGCCCGCGGTCGCGCCCGAGGCGGCGTCGATCATCGTGACCGCTCCGGTCGCGTCGCAGAGCGCCGCGCCGCCGGCGTAGGCCGCGCCGCCGAGGAAGGCGGTGTCGTGCGTGTGCACCCAGGCGAGCGCGCCCGACTTGGCGTCGAGCCCGAGCGCGATCTGGAAGTAGGTGGCGGTGAAGCGCCCCCCCTCGATGCCGAGCTCGCCGGTGGCCGTGGGCCGCGCGAACAGCTGGATGCGGTCGCGCGCGTCGGCTGCGGCGGGGAGCGAGTCGGTGCCGGGGACGAACCACCGCGGCGTGCCGGGCAGCTCGCGCGTCGGCAGCGAGACGTGCGAGGCCTTGTTGGCCGATGCGAGGCGGATGCGGTCGTCGAAGCGGAACGCCCCCACCTCGCCGAAGAACAGCGCCTTGCCCGTGATCCACGCGCGGCTCGCCTGCTCGCGCAGCGTCGCGCGCGCGACCTCCTCGCCGCTCGAGAGGTCGTAGACGGTCACGTACTGGCCCTGCCACGGCAGGAACGCATACGGGCCGACGACCGCGGGGACGCCCACCGCGGTGGGCGTCTCGAGCTGCCGGACGACCGAGCCGTCGTGCGCGACGGCGAGGATGCTCGAGCCGCCGCCGCCGGGTACGCCGAAGGTGATGACCGTGGTGCGGCCGTCGTCGCCGATGCCGCGCAGCACGCCCGCGGCGCGCCGCTTCCACAGCTCGTGGCCCGTGAGCGCGTCGAGCGCGAACACCTCGCCGCCGCCCGTCGCGACGACGACGCTGCCCGCGAGCACGGGGCGCGCGTCGATGGAGTGCGCGTACGTCCAGGGCGTGCCGCCCGCGAGCGCGACGCCGACCAGGCCGGTGTCCGTCACGCCCACGGCCGCGTCGGCGCCCGGCGCGAGGGGCACGCTGGCGAGCTTGGCTTGCAGCGCGGCGATCGACTTGCCGCCGTCGTCCTCCCACTCGGGCGCGAACACGGCGCCGAGGCGCGTCTGGCCTCCGCCGCAGGCCGAGGCGGCGAGCGCCGCGGCGACGACCCAGCCGAGCCCTGCGAGGCCCCTCACGGTGCACCTCCGATGGCGCCGTTGGTGGCGGTCACGGCGAGGTCGATCGCCTGCTTGACCTTCGCGGAGCTGGCGTGTGGCCACCGCCCTTGCACGTCGCGCAGGTACTTGTTGGCGTCGGCGGTGCCGAGCGCGCGGACCTGCTCGACGATCTTGAGCTTCTGGTCGTCGGTGACCTCGGAGGCGGGGCGGAACATCATGGGGTCGAGGCCGCTGACGACGATGTCGAACGCGAGCACGCCGAGCTTGGCGAGCAGCTTGTCGCAGGGGGCGCCCGTGCACAGCTCGCCGACCGCGGCGGCTGCCTCGGGGACGCGGTGGTCGAGCGCGGTGAAGAGCTGATCGACGCTCTCCTTCGCGTGCAGCGAGCCGAGGCCGCTGGCGCTGATGCCGCGCACGATGGCGTCGGCGTCCGACAGCGCGTCGCGCAGGGCAGCGACCGCGTCGGGGCCGCCCGTCTTGACCAGCGCCTTGACCGCTGCGCGCCGAAGCTCGGGGCGGCGGTGGCGCGACCAGGGGCGCAGCGCTGCGGACGAGGCGGGCGCGCCGAGGTCGCCGGCGGTGGCCATCGCGGCGACCGCGAGCTCGGGGGTCGCCCCGGTGCGCAGCACGACGTCGATGGCCGGGGCGAGCGACGCGGCGCTCTTGCCCGCGAGGCGGATCTCGTCGAGGGCCCCCTTGATCGCAGCGGCGTCGCCGCTCTTGAGCCGGGCCGCGAGCGCCGTCGCGGCGGCCGCGTCGAGCGGGCGAGCGGCGTGCTTCGCCGTGGCGTGCCCCTTGGCGGGTGCGCCGTGGGGGGGCGGCGCGGCGCCCGCCGTCGCGACCGAGAGCGCGACGGAGACGGCGGCGAAGATCGCGATGACAGGCTTTTGCATGGGTGAAAGTTCCCCGTCGAGCTATCGGCGTATTATCACTTCGAGCGCGCGATCGGAACCGCACCATGGCCAACCTCCCGCCCTTGCCGTCGTTCCGCCTCGAGCCGCTGGGCGACGACGCAGGCGAGGAGGGGCGCCGCTGGCTGATCCTGCACAGGCACCGCCTGCGCGCGCACATGCCCGACGGCACGACGAGCGAGCCCTTCACCTACGACGCCGTGACGCGCCGCGCGCTCGACGCCGTCGTCGTGGCCGCGCACTTCCGCGACGCCTCGGGGCGGCGGCACGTGTGGCTGCGCTCGGCGGTGCGGCCGCCGGTCGCGCTGCGCCCGCGCGACAGCTCGCCCATCGCCGAGCGCGACACGCTCGGCGGTCTCTGGGAGGTCCCCGCCGGGCTCGTCGAGGCCGACGAGCAGTCGCCCGAGGGGCTGCTGCGCTGCGCCGCGCGCGAGCTGCACGAGGAGCTCGGCGCCGACCTGCCCGCGTCGTCGTTCCGCGCGCTCGGCCCCTCGTCGTTCCCCGCGCCCGGCATCATCGGCGAGCGGCACTTCTACTTCGAGGTCGAGCTGCCCCCCGCGCGGCGCACGACGCCCGTCGAGGACGGCTCGGTGCTCGAGCGCCAGGCGGTCATCGTGGCGCTGCCGCTCGACGACGCGCTCGCGCTCGTGCGCGCCGGCGAGATCGAGGACGCGAAGACCGAGATCGCCCTCCGGAGGCTCGCCGAGACATGACGCGCGCGAGCAAGGCGCGGCGCCCGCGCGTCGTCGTGGTGGCCAAGCGCTCGGTGTGGCGGCGCTGGGTCGACGAGGAGCGCGACCCGCGCGTGCGCGAGATGCTCGACCGCCACGACCCGACGGTGCGCCGCCTGCGCGGCGCGCACGAGGACCACGAGGCGACCGTCGCCGAGGTCCGCGCGGCCCTCGACGAGCTCGGCATCGACGCCAAGTGGGTGCGCCGCGCGCACGGGCCGTTCGACGCGAGCGGCGCCGACCTCGTCATCACCGTCGGCGGCGACGGCACGCTGCTGGCGGCGTCGCACCACGTGGGCGCGACCCCCGTGCTCGGCGTCAACAGCGCGCCCAGCCACTCGGTCGGGTTCTTCTGCGGCGCGCGCAAGGGGGGCGTCCGCCGCCAGATCGCCGCCGCGCTCGCCGGGCGCCTCCCGCGCGTGACGCTCCACCGCATGGAGGTCGAGCGCGACGGCGAGGTGCTCTCGCGGCGCGTGCTCAACGACGCGCTCTTCTGCCACGCGTCGCCCGCGGCCACGTCGTCGTACATCGTGAAGCTCGGCCGCGCCGCCGAGGAGCACAAGTCCAGCGGCCTCTGGGTCGGCCCCGCCGCGGGCTCCACCGCCGCGCAGTTCTCGGCGGGCGGGCGCATGCTCCCGCTCGGCTCGCGCCGCCTCCAGCTCGTCGTGCGCGAGCCCTACGCGCCCGCCGGGCGTCGCCTGCGCCTCACCCACGCGCTCGTGGCCGACGGCGACGAGCTGCGCATCGCGAGCAAGATGCGCGACGCGCGCCTCTTCCTCGACGGCCCGCACGAGGTCGTCTCGGTCGGCCTCGGCGAGGTCATCACGTTCCGCAGGTCGGGCGAGCCGTTGCACGTCCTCGCGCTCCCGCGCGCGCGCCACCGCCGCGCCTGACGTCCGGCTTGGCGCGCCGGGGGCGCGGCGATATGCTGCCGCCTGGGGTTTTCCTATGCTTCGCTTTGCGTGCTTTTCTCCCGCGTTGCTCGCGCTCGCCGTCGCCTCGGTCGGCGCCTGCGCGGTCGGCTCGACGCTCGACGGCGGCGAGGACCCGGGCGGCTCCGACCCGGACGCCGCGACGGTCGACGCCTCCCACGCCGACGCGGCCAAGGACGCCTCGGTCGACGCGCACCTCGACGCCGCCGGCGACGCGAAGCCCGCCGACGGCGCGGCCGACGCCCACAAGGACGCCACCGACGACGCGCACGACGCCGAGGCCGGCGCCGACGCCGCGTCCGACGCGGGCTCGTGCGGGGCGCAGCAGAAGAAGTGCGGCGCCACCTGCGTCGGCAACGACCCCAATTTCGGCTGCTACGGCGTCGCGAGCTGCAACCCCTGCCTGGCGCCCGCCAACGCGGTGTCCACCTGCTCGGCGTCCGGCGCGTGCGACTTCGCCTGCTCGTCGGGCTTCGTGAAGCAGGCCGGCCAGTGCGTGCAGGACAACCCGTCGAGCTGCCCGAGCAGCGAGCCGTTCGGCCCCTGCATCATCCTCGCCAACCCCGACACGTGCACCTACGGCAGCACGTCGTGCGACTGCGCGCTCTTCATCTGGGTCTGTCAGTGACGCCCGGGTCGCTGCGGGGTCGTCCCCGGGCTCGATTGCGGACCGCGCGCTCGGCGCGGTAGTCTCGCCCGACGCGTATGCGACTCGTCCGACGCTCCCTGCTCGTCGCGCTCGCCGCGCTCGTCCCGGTCGCCGCTGCCTGCGCGGTCGGCTCTCAGCTCGACGCCGGCGGCGGCGAGCTCGCGCCGGGTGACGACGCCTCCACGCCGGCCGACGACGGCGCCGTCGGCGACGCGGGTGGCTCGGGCGGCAGCGGTGGCAGCGGTGGCAGCGGCGGCGCAGCTGGCTCGGGCGGAGCCGACGCCGCGACCGACGCGCCCCACGACGTGGCCAGCGACATCGCCGTCGACGCGCCGAAGGACGGCGCGGGTGGGGCCGGGGGCACGGGCGGAGCGGGCGGCACGGGCGGGTCCGGCGGAGCCGGCGGCACCGACGCCGGCGTCACGTGCAGCGCGCAGCAGAAGAAGTGCGGCGGCGTGTGCGTCGGCAACGACCCCGCGTTCGGCTGCTACGCCACCGTCGCGTGCACGGCGTGCCCGCAGCCGACCAACGGCAAGTCGGCCTGCTCGTCGTTCGGCGCGTGCGATTTCACCTGCAACACGGGCTACCAGCCGTCGGCCGGCCAGTGCGAGGCGATCAGCACCAACCCGGCCAACTGCCCGCCGACGGCGCCCAAGACGGGCGACGCGTGCAACCCCTTCGCGCTGCCCGCCGGCCTCTGCTGGTACGGCGCCAAGTCGTGCAGCTGCCAGGGGCTCTTCCCCGCGTTCCTCTACCTCTGCCTCTGACCGCCCGGCTCCGCGCGTCGCCGCGCGGAGCCCTCGCCTCGGCGCCCCTCAGGGCGCGCTGGCGACGCTGGGCTGGCCGGTGATCTTCGAGGCCTCGCCGCGCGCGTAGGCGTCGAAGAGCTGACCCCACGCCGTCTCGCGGACCCAGCGCTCGAAGGTGCCCTTGTCCTTCATCGGCCAGCGGTAATAGTCGTGGTAGGCCTCGCTGCCGAACACGAACGCGTTGACCAGCGGCGTGTGGAAGAAGAGCTTCTGGAAGCGCTTCATGGGGCCGAACCACATGAAGTCGCCGACCTTGCTCGCGCCGTTGTCGCCGACCTGGAAGCCCCAGCTCTCGCCCGAGATGTCGTCGCCGACGATCTCGATGTCGCGCGGGTCGCCGACGCCGAGGCCGTCGTCGTGCGCGACGCGCACGTACTCGAGCTTCATCGGGTCGAAGCCCATCATCTTCGCGGCGACCGCGTCGATGGCGACCTGATCGGATGACGCGAGCATGTAGTTCTTCACCACCGGGATCATGGTGCGCGGGCCGGGGCCGTTGCCCGCCGTCGTGCCGTCCATGATGGCGAACAGCCCGGAGTGGATCTCCTTCTGGATGGCGAGGAGATCGACCAGCGTCTTGTGGATCCACGAGTGCGTGTAGTGGCGGTGCGTGCTCAGCAGCCCGCCGAACGCGTTCTTCATCGCGCCGGTGGTGGTCGTGTAGATGTGACACTTCACCGTGGGCAGGTGCACGATGTTCTTCCCGAAGAAGTAGTCGGGCACCATGATGCCGTCGGGGAAGATGCGGTGCAGCACGTGCATGCGCGCCTTGGGCTTGTATTCGACCCAGCGCATGTCGCCGTCCTTGAAGTTGTACAGGACCGGGATCGCGTACTTCTTGAACAGCGGGATGTAGTGGTTGAGATCCTCGCCCTTGAAGGCGTTGGTCACGACCGTCTTGTTCTGCACGCACGAGATGTCGGGGTAGCCGGCGTTGCGGAGCGCCTGGATCGTGCCCTCGAGCTGCCACGGCGTCGTGTTGGCGCCGGGGAAGGGGTAGTGCCACGAGATGTTGTCCTTGAGGATCGTCGTGCGACCCTTCTCGAGGGCCGCGCCCATGCCGCCGAGCTCGCAGAGCCGCTCGATGTCGGTGAGGATGGTCTCGGGGCGGACCTTGAGGACGGCGACCTTGGATTTCTTCATGCGCGGCTCCGGGGTGCGGGCAGGCGTATGCCAAAGCGGCGCGCGCCGCGCAAGCCGGGGCCGTCCGGGCTCAAGCCTCTCGGGCTCGTGCCGTTCTCGGTCGGTGCATGGCTCCCACCGCCACCCGCAGCCTCGCCGCGGCGCTCGCCCTCGCGGTTTTCCCGCTGCTCCTCGCCCCGGGCTGTCACAAGGAGAAGGAGGCCGAGGCCGAGGAGGGCGCCGAGGAGGGGGGCGAGGAGGCCTCGCCGACCGCAGCC
>CAITLX010000010.1 GCA_903893335.1 uncultured delta proteobacterium
CGCGCCCGCCCAGCGGGTGGTCGTCTCGAACGACAGGCGCCGGTCGCGCTGGGTCGGCGCGGGCTGCGCGGCGTCGGCCACGACGACCAGCCGCGCAGCGGGCGCTCGGCTCGGCTCCGCGAGCGGCGCGCTCCACGCGAGGAGGCCCTGGTCGGCGGTGGCGAGCTCGACCTGGAGCCCGCGCGCGAGGCCGAGCGAGCGCGCCTGGGTGACCGTCACGGCAGCGCCCGCCGCACGAGCGCCACGTGGGACTCGGACGCCTCGTTGGTGGTGAACGCGACCAGCAGCGCGCCGTCGTCGAGCACGGCCGACGTGTAGTCGCCGAGCCACTGGTAATCGCTGCGCGCCGTCAGCAGACGCAGGCTCGCGCTCGTGAGCGCGGTCGACGCGCCGAACGTCGCGCCTCGGTCGAGCGAGCGCGCCAAGCGCAGCGAGGCGTGCGCGTCGTCTGGCTCGTGCCCCGCGTAGAACACGACCGCGAGCGAGGCGGCGTCGCCCACGAGGTAGGGGTGCAGGTAGCGATCGCCGCCGCTCGCGTCGGCCGCGGCGACGGTGCGGTCGAACGACGCGCCGCCGTCGGGCGAGTGGGTCACCCACGCCGTCGTCGCGCGCTGCATGTCCGCGCCCTGGATCGACCAGGCGTCCGTCCCGGCCGCGATCGCGAACCAGACGTCGTCGCCGTCGGCCACGCAGGTGACCGGGTCGAGCACCGCGGGGGGCGAGCCTGCCGGAAGCGCCACCTGCGTCGCGTCCGACCAGCTCGCGCCGCCGTCGTCCGAGCGCCGGAAGACGACGCGGCTCGTCACCGTCAGCCCGCTCTGCGTCGCGACGACGTAGGCCGCGTACGCGCGCCCCGAGGGCCCGGCGGCGCAGGTCGTCGCCCAGCCGATGGCGGAGCCGTCGGCTGCGAACGGCTGCGCGGCGAAGCCGGCGTCGGCGTCCGTGCGGGTCGAGAGGCCGAGCCGCCCCTCCGCGCTCCAGGTCGCCACGAGCCGCCCGCTCGCGAGCCGCGAGAGCCAGGGCATGTCGACCGAGCCCGCGCCGGGCGGGTCGGCGCGGACGAAGTCGCCGAAGGTGTCCGTGCCGGGCGCGGCGCTCGCGACGTAGACGCGCGACGCGACGCCGATCCCCGCGCCGTCGAACGCGAGCAGCGCGAGGTAGGCCGTGCCGTCGTCCGCGAAGGCGACGGTCGGATCGCCGAGCTGAAGCCCCAGCTCGGGCGAGGGCGCGAGGGAAGGCGGCGTCGTGTGCAGCCCGTGGTCGGACGAGAACGCGTACGCCACCGACGCGCCTCCGGCGTTGAGCCCCGCGACCCACGCGACGACGACGCGACCGGCTGGCCCGGCGGCGACGCTCGGCTCGGCCTCGAGGTAGGTGTCGGCGCTCGACGAGACGAGCCTCGGCGCGAACTCGGCGGGTGCGTCCGCGTCGTGGGCCGCGTCGGCTTCGTCGCCTGCGTCGGGCGCGTCGAGCGACGCGTCGGCGTCGTGTCCCGCCTCGCCGCCCTCGCCCGTGTCGGCTCCCGCGTCGGGCGAGGCCTCCGCCGAGGCGTCGGCTGCGGGCTCGACGGGCTCCACGCTCGAAGAGGCGCACCCCGCGCACGCGAGGCTCGCCGCCAGCATCGAACGCAGCCCGCGCATCGGCTGATGGTGCCCCGAGCGGGGCGCGTGGCGCAACGTCGTGCGTCTTGCTACGAGGCTCGCGTGGGGACGGAGCGCAACCAGCCTTCGCCGGGCGCCGCGTCGCGCGCGGCCCTGTGGGCGCGCCACGAGCACGCGCTGCACGTCCTCGCCCGGGCCGCCGCGTGCCTCGAGGCCGCGGGGGTCGCCTTCGCGCCGGTCAAGGGCGTGGTGCTGGCGAGCACCCTGTACGACGACGTGGTCGAGCGCCCGTTCGGCGACGTCGATCTCCTCGTCGCGTCGCGCGACTGGGGGCGCGCGTGCGCGGCGGCTCGCGCCGACGGCTGGGACGTGCGCTACGCCTCCGACGAGCTGGGCGAGGTCGCGGCGCTCGTGGACGGCTTCGTCGTCGAGCTGCACGCCCACCTCGGCCGCGCGGGGCTGCTCGACCTCACGAGCGACGAGGTGCTCGCGCGCGCGACGCTCGACCCGGCGCCGTTCGGTAGGCCCACGCGGCGCATCGACGACGTCGACCACTTCCTGCTGCTCGCGGCCAACGTCGTGAAGGACCACTTTCACCGCGCCAACGCCCACCAGGGTGAGGATCTCGACCGCCTGCTGGCGCGGCTCGCCCCGCGTCTCGGCGAGGCCGCCGAGCGGACGCGCGCCGCGGGGTTCGTCACCGGGGCGCGCGTGGTGGCGGCGTGGCGCCGCGAGCGCTCGGCGGCGGCCCCCTGGGACGCCTGGCTCGCGGCCCTCGGCGGCGCGCGTCGCCCCGGGTTCGAGCGAGCGTGGCGCGCGTACCGCGCGGCGCCTCGCGGGAGCCACCCGCTGGGCCTCCTGCTGGCCTGCGCCACCAGCGACGTGCCCGCGTTGCGGGCGCGCGCGCTCCGCACCATCGTACGGCGGGGCGCGCGCAGCCTGCTCGGCCTCGCCCGACCCGGCGCCGACCCCGCTTGAATCTGACCCCTCCTCCGCGCATCTTACGCGCCGAACCCGCGCGCCCGCGCCGCCCCGAGCCCACCCGTGACCCCCCAGACCCCCGCCGCGTCGCGGCCGCTTCGCGCCACCGACACCCTCGCCGAACAGGCGTTCACCCTCGTCGAGACGTGGCGAACGATCCGCAAGTACTGGGCCACCGCGGTCGGTACGGCGATCGCCATCGCGCTCGGCGTCACGTTCTTCACGCTGGGCCAGCGCAAGATCTACCAGGCGGCCTCGACGGTGCAGTTCGACCCGACGCCGCCGCGGCCGCTCGGCAAGGACATCGACACCGTCGTCGACATGGGCGCCGGGAGCTACTGGAACAACCGCGAGTACTACGAGACCCAGTACAAGGTCATCCAGTCGATGCGCGTCGCGCTCGCGGTCGCGCGCCAGCTCGACCTGCCCCACGACGCGGCGTTCCTGCGCAACGCGCCCCCCGGCGGCGCCGCCGAGCCGACGCCCGTGTCGCTCGAGCAGGCCGCGCAGGTGGTGCGCAACCGGCTGAGCGTCGAGCCCGTGCGCGACAGCCGCCTCGCGCTGGTGCGCTACGAGGACGCCAACCCCGAGCGCGCGCAGCGCGTGCTCGCCACGCTGGTCGACACCTACATCGAGCAGAACCTCGACGACGCGCTCGAGTCGACGACCTCGGCGGCCGACTGGCTGCGCGGCCAGCTCGACAAGCTCAAGGGGGACCTCGACACCAGCGAGATGTCGCTGCACGAGTTCAAGCTCTCGAAGAACATCCTCTCGGTCGCGTTCGACGACCAGTCGAACATGCTGCGCGAGGAGATGAAGCAGCTGTCCGACGCGCTCACCTCGGTGCGCACGCGCCGCGAGGAGCTGCTCGCCCGGCGGGCCGAGCTCTTCAAGATCAGCGCGGACGACCCCAACCGCCTGCCCGCCAACGAGATGCTCCAGAGCGTGCTCTTGCAGGCGCTCCGGCAGCGCTACGAGGACGCCGTGCGCGACCGCGACGGCCTGCTCGGCGGCGGCAAGGGCCCGCACCACCCCGACACCGAGACGGCCGAGGCCCGCGTCGGCGCGGCGCGCACCGCGCTGCTCGCCGAGGTGCGCAACATCCAGGGGGGCATCGATCGCGACTTCGCCGTGACCTCGCGCCAGGAGACGGGCCTGTCGGGCCTGTTCGAGAAGGCGAAGAAGCAGGCGATGGAGCTCAACCTGCTCGAGATCGAGTACAACCGCCTGCGTCGCACGAAAGAGAATACCGAGAAGCTCTACCAGCTGGTGCTCGAGCGCACCAAGGAGAGCGACCTCGCGCGCATGATGCGCGTCAACAACCTGCGGGTCGTCGACCGCCCCCTCGTGCCGCGCTCGCCGCTGCGCCCCAACGTGCCGGTCAACATCGCCGTCGGCATCGCGGCGGGCATCTTCCTCGGCATCGTCGCGGCGCTCGGGCAGTCGCTGTTCGACCGCACGCTCAAGACGCCCGACGACATCGAGCGCGATCTCGGCGCGGCCTTCCTCGGCCTCTTGCCCATCATCGACACGCAGTCGAAGCGGGGCGCCTATTACGGCCGCAGGAGGCCGCGCAAGGCGCCGAGCGTCACCTCGGGCAAGAGCGAGCTCATCGTGCACGACATGCCCGGCAGCGGCATCGCCGAGGCCGCGCGCGCGGTGCGCACCAACCTCATGTTCATGTCGCCCGACGCCCCGCAGAAGTACCTGCTGGTCTCGAGCGCGAGCCCCGAAGAGGGCAAGACGACGGTGGCGTGCTGCATCGCCATCGCGATGGCGCAGGCCGGCCAGCGCGTGCTCCTGCTCGACTGCGACCTTCGTCGGCCGCGCGTGCACCGCGTGTTCGACAAGCCGCTCGGCGTGGGCGTCACCACCGCGCTGCTCGACCCCTCGATCGTCACCGACGAGCTCATCGCGACGAGCATCCCCAACCTCAGCGTGCTGCCCGCCGGGCCCATCCCGCCCAACCCCGCCGAGCTGTTCCACAGCGAGCGCTTCAAGAAGCTGCTGCACCTGCTCGGCGAGCGCTTCGACCGCGTCATCATCGACAGCCCGCCGGTCGTGGCCGTCACCGACGCCGCCATCCTCGGCACGCTGGCCGACGCGTGCGTGCTCGTCGTGCGCGCGTTCCGCACGCGTCGCGAGGTCGCGCGCGAGGCGCTACGGCTGTTCGCGGGTGTCGGCGCCAAGACGGCCGGCGTCGTACTCAACTCCGTCGACCTGGAGCGCCATGAGTACAAATATTACCACTACTATTACCGCCGAGACGCCTACACCTCCGACCCCACGCTCGAGCGGATGCCGACGCCCGCCGCCGAGGCCCGCGACGGCACGACGCCGCCTGCGTGAGCGCTCGGGGCTCGCGGGGCTGCTCGTCCTGCTCGGCGCGTCGAGCGCGGCGGCCGACTGGCCGGTCGCGCGCCACGACGCGCGCCGCACCGGGGGCACCGCGGGGCAGAGCGACATCGCCAAGCCGGTCGCGTACTGGAAGAGCTTCCTCGGCGGGCAGATCTCGCCGCTCGGCCTGACGACCGCCGACGTCGACGGCGACGGCAAGGTCGACCTCGTCTACGTCGAGGGCGGCAAGCTCGTCGCCAAGCGCACCGACGACCGCGTCGTCTGGACGACGTCGCTGCTCGACCTCCAGAGCGTCGTCGGCCTCGCGGACCTCGACGGCGACGGCAAGGCGGAGATCGTGGCCGTCTCGGGCGACCACGTCTACGCCGTGCGCACCGCCGACGGCTCGATCGCGTGGGCCGAGCCCGACGGCGAGATGGGCACCCTCGGCGGGGTGCGCGTCGCGGACCTCGACGGCGACGCGAAGCCCGACCTCGTCATCCAGGAGGCCGGCTGCGCCGCCGTCGCGAGCGGCCACCCGGGCTACGTCTACTCGTTCGCGGGCGGCTACGCCGCGCCCGCGGTGCGCTTCGAGCTCCCCGCGGTGTTCTGCACCGCGCGCGGCCTCACCGTGGTCGACACGCAGGGCGACGGCGCGCCCGAGATCGCCTTGCCGAACGGCACCGCGATGCGCCTGCTCGACGGGCAGACCGGCGCGCTGCTGGCGACGAGCCCCGCGCTCGGCACGCGGATCGACTTCTCGCAGTGCGTTCCGGTCGACGTCGACGGCGTCGCGGGCGAGGAGCTCGTCTGCGTCGAGAACTTCGTCATCGGCGCGGGCGACGGTGGGCGGCAGGTCTACGCGCTCCGCTTCGTCGCGCAGCCGACGCCCGCGCTCGAGCTGCTCTGGCGCGTGCCGGTCGGCGACGCGATCGGCGGCGACCTCGCGTTCGGGCCGGGCCTCGCGGCCGATCTCGACGGCGACGGCGCGCGCGAGGTCGTCGTGTCGGGGCGCACGGCTGCTGGCGCGTGGACGACGCACGTGCTCTCGGCGCAGACGGGCGTCGAGCTCGCGACGCTGCCCGACGAGCGCGTCGCGGGCGTCGCGCCGCTCGCGTCCGCCTCGACGGCGCTCGTGCTCACGACGGCGGGCACCACGACGACGGCGTGGAGCTTCGCCTCGGGCGCGCTCACGCAGCTCTTCGCGCTCGGTGACCGCCGCGTCGTCACCACGTTCGACCCGACGCGCGCGGCGCGCTCGTCGATCGGCGACCGCGTGCTCACCGTCGACGGCGACGGCGACGGCGTCGCCGATCTCGTGACGCGCAAGGTGACCTCGCCCGCTGCGCTCGAGGTCACCGCCGTCAAGAATGGCCACGCGTCGAGCCTCGGCACGCGCGCGCTCGCGACCGGCCTCGAGCCGCTCGCGGTGTGGCCGCTCGGGCAGGGGGTTGTGGCGGCGCGCAACGACGGCACCTTCGACGTGCTCACCGAGCGGCTCGCGCCCGCGGCGTCGGCCATCGCGTTCGGCGGCTACTACACGGGCGGCTTCGGCACGATCGAGCGCGGGCCCGTCGCGGCGTCGCTCGGCCCGCAGGCTGCGCAGTCGGTCGTCGTCGTCGACAGCCGCTCGGCGGCGGTGCGCCTCGACGCGGCCGACGCGAGCCTCGCGTCGCCCCCCGCGCGCGTCTGGTCTGTCGAGCAGGCGAGCGGCGCGTCGGTCGTGTCCGGAGGCGCAGGCGAGGCCTCGGTCGCGCTCCGGCGCAACAAGCTGCCGCTCACCACGCCGCCGAGCAGCGAGGTCGTGCGCCTCTCGGCCGACGGCGCGACGATGTGGACGGCCGACGTCGATCAGACGCCGTCGTTCGACGTGCTGCCAGGCGACTTCGACGGCGACGGCCAGGACGACGTCCTCGCGGAGTGGCTCGACGCCGACCTCGTCGTGCACGCGCGCGCCTTCGCCGCTGCCGACGGCCACGTGCTCTGGTCCACCCCGGGGCTGCCCATCGGCGGGGGCATCAAGGCGCCGGCCCTCGCGGACTGGAACGGCGACGGCAAGGTGGACCTCTTCACGGTCGTCGATCAGCTGCGCGTCTTCTCCGGGGCCGACGGCTCGCTGCTCGCGGCGGGCACCGAGGCGCTCGCGTATTTCACGCCCATCGTCGCCGACGTCGACGGCGACGGCGCCGACGAGGTCACGCTCCAGGGGGGCTTCTACCCCGTGCGCACGCTGCGCCACGATCTGCAGAGCGCGCTCTACACGTCTACCGATGCCGACAAGCCCTACCCGCTCGGCGCGCTGGCGACGTGCGCCGACGGCACCCGGCTCGTCGAGGGCTCGCTCGCCCACCCGGCGCGCCTGAAGGTCACCGCGCTGTCGGGCGCGTCGGCGGGCACGGCGACGACGCGCGTGTACGCGGGGGGCGCCGCCTACGACGACGAGCCCACGGCGGTCGCGGCGGCGGGGCGCCTCGGCCAGATCGGCGACGTCGCCGTCGGCGCGAACCTGACCGGCAAGGGGCATCCGTCGGCGGTGTTCGGCTCCACCGACGGCTGGCTGTACGCGGTCGATCCCTGCTCGGGCACGCTCGATTTCGCGCACGCGTTCGGGTCGGCGGTGGGCAACCCCGTGCTCGCCGACACGGACGGCGACGCGAAGGACGAGATCCTCGTCTCGGTCGCCGACGGCTACCTCTACGATCTCCGCAACGAGATCGTCGAGGCGCCGGCGTACGTGTGGGACACCGACCCCGCCCACGGCATCACCGACCACGACGTCGATCGGGTCGACACCGTCGCCTCGCTCGCTGCGACGTGGGGCAAGGTCGCCGCCGCGACGTCGTACGCCGTGGCGGTGGTCGACGCCGACCGGCCGAGCGCCGCGGCGCTCGCGTGGAAGGACGTGGGCGACGTCACCCGCGCCACGCTCGACGGCCTCGCGCTGACCGACGGTCACCGCTACCGCTTCGCGGTGCGCGCCGTCACGGCGGCGGGGCACTCGGTCGATGCGCTGAGCGACGGCGCGGTGGTGGGCGTCGCAGCGGGCGAGGGCGCGGAGCCTGCGCCCGACGCGGGCACCGATGCCGACGCCTCGCTCGCCGGCGCGGCGGAGGGGGACGGGTCGGGCTGCGGCTGTCGCACCGCTCCCGCGCGCTCGGCGTCGGGGCTCGGGGCGCTCGTCGCGCTCGCGGCCCTCGCGCTCGCGAGGAGCCGGGCGAAGGTCAGGCGAGCGATCGGGCGCGCGGCGAGCTGAGCGTGTCGATGGCGCCGAGCTCGTCGACCAGGCGGTCGACGTCGTCGCGCGGCCCGCGCGACGTTCCCTCGAGGCGCGCCTCGGGCACGACGCGCGCGATGGCCTTGCGGACCTCGATCGACGATGCGTCGAGCACGCCCGCGAGGTCGACCATGGCCGCGTCGACGAGGCCCTCCGCGACGGGGGCGATCTGCCCGACGACGATCTTGGGGTGGACCGTGCGGTCGTGGCTCTCGTGGTCGAGCAGCAGCTCCTCGTGGAGCTTCTCGCCGACGCGCTTGCCGACGAACACGATGGGGATGTCGACGTCGGGCTCGAGGCCCGACATTCGGATCATGTCGCGCGCCAGGTCGACGATCTTCACGGGCTCGCCCATGTCGAGCAGGAAGATCTCGCCGCCCTTCGCGAGCGCCCCGGCCTGCAGCACGAGCTGAGCGGCCTCGGGGATGGTCATGAAGTAGCGGGTCATCTCCGGGTGCGTGACCGTGACGGGGCCGCCGGCCGCGATCTGCTCGCGGAAGACGGGCACGACGCTGCCGGCGCTGCCGAGCACGTTGCCGAAGCGCACCGCGACGAACCGCGTGCGCGCGCGGCTCGCGATCGACTGGAGGTACATCTCCGCGATGCGCTTGGTCGCGCCCATGACCGAGGTCGGGTTGACGGCCTTGTCGGTGGAGATGAGGACGAAGGTCTCGACGCTGCACGCGTTGGCGAGATCGGCGACGACGCGCGTGCCGAACACGTTGTTCTTGATCGCCTCGGAGGGGTTGGCCTCCATCAGCGGGACGTGCTTGTGCGCGGCCGCGTGCAGCACGACGTGCGGCCGGAAGGTGCGGAGGATCGACCCGACGCGCGCGGCGTCCTTCACGTCGGCGACGAAGGGCACGAGGTCGAGCGCGGGGAAGGTCGCGCGCAGCTGCCGCTCGAGGAAGAAGAGGCCGTTCTCGTCGTGATCGAGCAGCGCGAGGCCGGCGGGCTCGTAGCGCGCCGCCTGCCGCGAGAGCTCGCTGCCGATGCTGCCCGCGCCGCCCGTGACGAGCACGCGCTTGCCGCGCAGCAGCGCGGCCATGGAAGCCTCGTCGAGCTTCACGGGCTCGCGCCGCAGGAGGTCCTCGATGGCGATGTCGCGCAGCATCGAGACCTTCACCTCGTCGGTGAGGATCTGCTGCAGGCTCGGGAGCGTCTTGGTCTGGATGCCGAGCCGCCGACAGATCGCGACGATCTCCCGGGTGCGCGCGCCGGACGCCGAGGGCAGCGCGAGGACGGCGAGCTCGGCGCCGAAGCGCTCCTTGGCCGAGAGCAGCGTGGCCTCGTCGACCGCTCCGAGCACGCGGATGCCGCGCAGCGAGCTGCCGTGCTTCTCGCGCGCGTCGTCGAGGATGGTGACGATGCGAAGCTCGGGGTGCGGCGAGCGCGCGAGGTCGCGCAGCAGGAGCTCGCCCGCGTCGCCGGCGCCGAGCAAGATGGCCGCGCGACCGCCGCCCGTGGTGGGCGCGACGCCGGGCTCGCGCAGCACGCGCGCGCCGAAGCGCAGCGCCGACGCGGCGAGGATGGCGAGCATCCACTCGCCGGCGTAGACGGACCGAGGCTGACGCAGCGCCGGCACGAGCACCGCGGCGCCGACGAACACGATCGAGGCGAGGGTGGTCGCCCGGACGATGCTGCGCACCTCGGAGATGCCCGCGTAGCGAAGCAGCCCGTGGAAGAGGCCGGAGGGCCAGAAGACCGCCACGCGCGCGAGCAGCAGGAAGGCGAGGCCGTAGTACGCGGTGGGGCGCACCTCGGGCGGCAGGCGACCGTCGAAGCGCAGCAGGAAGGCGCCGAGGTACGCCGCCGTCCACAGCGCGAGGTGCGCGCCGACGACGATGACGCGGCGAACCTTCGAGTTGAGGATGACGATGGCTGACACGGGGCCCATCGACTCTGGTGCACGGCGCTGGGTGACATTCATGGCGAAACCCCGTCGCAGGGGCCAGCCCCGCCGAACCACCCCAAGGCGAAAAGCATAGCACGGAGAGGCGCCCCGGGGCTCCCGGCGGGCCCCGCGCGGCCCACGCTCGGGGGGCGCGGCGGCGCTCAGCGCCGGTTGCGCGCGACGACGTCGACGACCGCCTCGACGACGCGCGCGACGTCGTCGTCCGTCATGCGCGAGTAGAGCGGCAGCGAGAAGCAGCGCTCGTAGACGTCGCGCGCCACCGGCAGCGCGTCGGGCGTGTAGCCGAAGGTGTCGCGGTAGTAGGGGTGCAGGTGCAGCGGGATGAAGTGCACCGAGGCGCCGATGCCGAGAGCCTTGAGCTCCTCGAGGAACGCGGCGCGGTCGATGCGGAGCGCGCCGGGGGCGAGCTTGAGCACGTACAGGTGGTGGGCGTTGCCGCGGTCGGCGGGCTGCACGAGCGTCTCGAAGACGCCGAGCGGCGCGAGCGCGCGGTCGTACACGCCGGCGATCGCGCGGCGGCGCGCGAGCATCTCGTGGGCTCGCGCGAGCTGGCCGAGGCCGAGCGCGGAGGCGATGTCGGTGAGGTTGTACTTGTAGCCGGGGGCGACGATTTCGTAATACCAGCTGCCCTCGGCCGTGTAGCGCTTCCACGCGTCGCGCGAGATGCCGTGCAGCGCCATGATGCGCATGCGCGCGGCCCACTCCTCGTTCGCCGTCACCGCCGCGCCCCCCTCGCCCGTGGTGATGGTCTTGGTCGCGTAGAACGAGAAGCAGGTGATGTCGGCCAGCGTGCCGACCGGGCGCCCGCGGTAGCTGCACGGGAACGCGTGCGCCGCGTCGTCGACGACGTGGACGCCCTTGGCGCGGGCGATCGACACGATCTCGTCCATGTCGCAGGGCACGCCGGCGAAGTGCACGGGGAGCACGGCGCGCGTGCGCGGCCCGATGGCCCGCTCGAACGCCTCGGGCGAGAGGTTGTGGTCGGACGCGCGCACGTCGACCAGCACGGGCGTGGCGCCGAAGTAGCGCACGACCTCGGCGGTGGCCGCGAAGGTGAGCGTGGGCACCACGACCTCGTCGCCCGCCTGGAGGCCGAGCGCCTCGAGCGCGAGGTGCAGCGCCGCGGTGCACGAGTTGAGCATCACGGCGTGCGGCGCCGAGACGGCCGAGGCGAACGCGGCCTCGAACTCGCGCGTGCGCGCGCCGGTCGTGATCCACCCCGAGCGCAGCACGTCGGCGACGGCGGTGATCTCGCTCTCGTGGATGTCGGGCAGCGCGAAGGGCAGGAAGGGCTTCATGGGTCGTCGGTGGTGAGAATCTACCCGGCGTTGCCGGGTGCGGCGAACAGTCGCGCGCCGAGCAGGCGGAGCGCGAGGGCGACCTCGCCGCGGAACGCCGACGAGAGGGGCGTGAGCCCGCGCCAGCCGCCGCTGACGTCGCGCGGCACGCGAGCCACCATCCAGGCCGCGCACACGGCGCGCCCGGCGGCGTACGACCACGCGAGCCCGACCAGGCCGTAGCGCGCCGCGAGCCAGGGGCCGAGCGCGGCGGTGGTGCTGATGCCGACCGCCTCGGCCTCGACGCAGGGCCGCACGCACATCGCCGCGCGCGAGGCGCTCTTGAGCACGAGCGCGCCTCCGTTCACCACGCCGCCGAACGCGACGATCGTCGCGGGGGCGACCGCGGCGCCGAACGACGCGCCGTACAGCAGCGGAACGACGAACCAGAGGGTCGACGCCGCCGACACGGCCACGAGCGTCGAGAGCATGAGCGCGCGCACGTACGCGGTGCGCGTCAGCGCCGCGCGCTCCCCCTCGTTGGCGGCGGCGAGCTGCGAGAACAGCAGCTCGGCGAGCGCCTGCGGGAGCACGGGGAAGACCTGCGAGATCATGACGGGCACCTGGTAGAGCCCGATGTTGGTCTGCGAGAGCGTCAGGCTCGCGAGCGCGCGGTCGACGTTGGCGCCGAGCACGTTCGCGATGCGGGCGCCTTGCAGGTTCACGCCGTCCTTGATGCGCCCGGCGAGCTCGAGCGGTCCGCCGCGCTCGGCGTGCGCGAGCCGGCCCGCGAGCAGCGCGAGCCCGATGGGCAGCTGCGCCGCGAGCGAGGCGACCGCGAGCCACGCGAAGGTCGAGGCGCTCGCGTGGCCGGTGACCGCCACGGCGACGACGCCCGCGAGGTAGAGCGCCGAGGTCGAGAGGCGAAGCGCGGCGACCGAGCGGAACATCTGCAGGCCGAGCAGCGCGCCCTGCGGCACGAACGCGAGCAGCGCCACCGGCACGTAGGCGAGGAACCAGCGGGCGTCGGCGAGCAGCGGCCCCTGCTCGGGGCGCAGCAGCAGCGGCAGGGCCAGGTAGCCGACCGCGAGGCCCACGATCGAGAACAGCAGCGCGGCGGCGAGGCCCCCCTTGAGGTGGGCGCGCAGCCCCTCGGGCCGCTGCGCGACGCGCAGCGTCGCGATCTCCATGACCGCGCAGTCGACGACGCTGTAGACGAAGCTCGGCCAGTAGAGCAGCACGGCGAGGTCGCCGCGCCCCGCAGGGCCGAGCGCGCGCGCGCTGATGACGCCGGCGGTGACGCCGAGGGCGGTCATCGCGAGGTTGGCCACCACCAGCGTGCCCGCGCGGCTCGCTGCGAGCGCGAAGACGCCGCGGCCGATGCGCCTCAACATGCGCCGCCCCTCCGGCTGCCGCGCCTCAACATGCGCCGCCCCAGCTTCGGCCGCGCCTCAACACGCGCCGCCCCTCCGGCTGCCGCGCGTCGTCATGCGACGACGCTCACCCCGAAGGTGCGCATCCACAGCTCGAGGTTGAGCACGCGCCACGACCAGGCGGGCATGGCGTGGCTCGACTGCGCCAGCCGCCGCACCGCCGCGGCGTCGACGAGCGCGCCCGAGCGCACGTCGCCGTCGAAGGCCTCGAGGAAGTTGCCGCGCAGCGCTTGCAGGAGCCGCTCGTCGGGGGCCGCGAAGCCGATCTTCGCGCGGTTCCACACGATCTCCGCGGGGGCGGAGTGCTCGACGGCCTTGCGCAGCGGGTACTTGCGCCAGCCGCCGACCACCTTGCGGTAGCTCGGCAGCGAGTACGCGAAGTTCATGATGCGGTAGTCGAGGTACGGCAGCCGCGACTCGACCGAGAAGCGCATCGAGTTGCGGTCCTCGTAGCGCAGCAGGCCAGGCAGACCCAGCTGCTCGACCTCGCGCTCGAGCATCGCGGCGCCCGAGCCCGTGCCGAGCGAGCGCTCGAGCAGCTCGGTGAGCGTGCCGTGCCGCGCGCCGCGGTGCAGCAGCGCGCCGACGCGCTGGTTGTAGCGAAGCGCTCGGAGCTTCGGGAAGCGCGCGGCGGCGAGGTAGGCGCCCAGCCGCGCGGCGCCGATGCCGGCGTTCTTCGAGCCGTCGCGGGCAGCGGTGAGCGCGGCGCCCACGCGCCCCTCGGCGAGCAGATCGCGCACGCTGTAGGCGACCTGCCACGGGTAGCCGAGCAGCAGCTCGTCGGCCCCCTGACCCGAGAGCGTGACGACCGTGCCGGACGCCCGCACGAGCCGCATCACGCAGTACTGCATGTAGACCGACAGGCCGGGGAAGGGCTCGTCCTGCGTGCGCACGAGGTCGAGGACGTCGTCGTTGGCGAGCCGCGCGGGATCGGCCTGCACGGTGAAGGCCTCGGCGCCGGCGCGCTTGGCGGCGAGCATCGCGCGCGGGCCCTCGTCGATGCGGCCTCCGGGATCGACCGCCGTGAACGTGCGCAGGCCGTTGGGCAGCGCCATCTCGCCGGCGTTGGCCATGTCGCGCGCGGTGCAGGCGAGCGCCACCGAGTCGACGCCGCCGCTCAGCGTGATGCCCACCGGCACGTCGCTGCGGTAGCGAAGTCGGATCGAGTCGCGCAGCAGCTCGCCGAGCACGCGGGCGGCCTCGTCGTCGGTGCGAGGCGCGTCGCCCGGCGTCGGGCGCCACCAGCGGCGCACGACGGGCGTGCCCCCGGGCGTGAGCGTCAGCGACGTGCCCGGCAGCAGCCGCCGGATGCCGCGGAAGAACGTGGTCTCGTCGCCGTGATCGATGCCCGTGACGAGGTAGAGCAGCGCGTGGTCCTCCTCGATCTCGCGCGGCGTGCCCGGCACCTCGAGGAGCGCCTTGATCTCGGAGGCGAACGCGAAGGTGCCGTCGACGGTGCCGTAGTGCAGCGGCTTGATCCCGGCGTGGTCGACGGCGCAGAAGAGCCGCCCCTCGCGCGCGTCCCACAGGGCGAACGACCACATGCCGTTGAACCGCTCGAGGCAGGCCTCGCCCCACGCGTCGTAGGCGTGCAGCAGCACCTCGGTGTCGGACTGCGTGCGGAAGGTGCGGCCGAGCGCCGTCAGCTCCTGGCGCAGCTCGACGTAGTTGTAGATCTCGCCGTTGTAGGCGACGAAGAGCCGCCCCTCGAGCGACATGGGCTGGTGCCCTGCCGGAGACAGGTCGAGGATCGAGAGCCGCAGGTGGCCGAGCGCGACGTCGCCGACCTCGAGCGCGCAGCCGCGCGAGGCGTCGAGGGCCTCGCCGGTGCGCGGGCGGAGCACGAGCGCGCCGCGGTCGTCCGGTCCGCGCGGCGCCTGGGCGTCGCCCATTCGGGTGAGCAGGTCGGGCGGGAGGCGCGCTCCGCGCCCGGCGACGAATCCGGCGATGCCGCACATGTCAGCTACCCCGCCGGGCGTGCACGCGCAGCTTCATGGGCGCCGCCGCCGTGGGGTTGGCGTGGTCGTCCGACTGGAAGAAGCGACGCTCGAGGAAGACGGCCGTGAAGATGGGGCCGAGGGCGATGCCGCCGCTGAGCAGCGCGGTGAACAGCGAGATGCTCGGCATACGGAGGCAGGCGACGGTGAGGAACGCATAGGTGGCGATGGAGGTCGGCGTGCGGCGCTTGCGCAGGCAGTAGTTGTCGAGCCAGACCATCAGGGCGCCGACGAACATCGAGCCGGCGATGACGCCGACGAAGCCGAAGGCCGCCCACAGCTCGCTCGACCAGAACGCGTTCGACGAGGTGCGCGCGTCGCCCGTGATGATCTGCGCGACCATGAACGCCGGGGCGACGTACCCGCTGTCGCCCAGCATCTTCGCGACGAGCCCGATGCCGCGGCCGTAGTTGAAATCGACGATCTTCGGGTACACGAAGAGGAACTCGTCGAGGCAGATCTGGGGGACGACGAAGATGCGGTCGAGCGTCGCCTGCCAGGCCTGGTCGGCCTCGAGCGAGTAGGTGAGGTAGTAGCCCACGCCCCCGACGACGCCGACGACGGCGACGATCCAGACCCAGAACCGCCGCATGCGCTTGTGGTCGAGCTCCGCGCGCGAGAGCATCGCGCCGAGCGACACGGTGAGCACGAGCAGGGCGAGGGGCGCCTTGTGCAGGTTGGCCGTGCTGGTGAGCACCAGCACGATGAAGAGCACCGCGGCGGTGGCCCCCCACGTCACGCTGCGCACCGCGCGCGCCTCGACCATCGCGACGACCAGGAGGATGGGGCCGAAGACGCTGTTGACCAGCATGCCCCAGTACCAATACGGGTTGGCCTGCTTGAAGTTGAGGCGGAACTCGCGCAGCGTGGCGTCGTGGCGCGACTGGTGGGTGAGCATCTCGACGCCGGTGTCGCCGGCGCCGTAGACGAAGAGCATGCCGAGCACGACCGACACGACGGCGAACAGCAGGAAGCTCGGGAGGTTGACGCGGCTCGGCTCGAGGGGCTGGCGGTAGTAGCTCTCCTGCAAGGTGGGCAGGTCGGCGTTGAGCCAGAAGGCCATCATCGTGGCGCCGACGGCGAAGAACGCGAACGACAGCCCGACGACGGCCGGAAAATACGGGCTCACGGGCACGCCCTGCGACAGCTCTCGGCCGACGTCGCCCTGGGCGTAGGGCAGCGCGCTGATGCCGTGCATCGCGAAGAGCGTGAGGAACGTCACGCCGACGACGGTCGGCGCGCGGTGGATCTTGAAGCGCGCCATCATGTAGACGAGCGACAGGACGATCGCGATCATCATCATGGCGATGTCGAACGTCACGGCTGGCCTCGGCGGCTCGCGGCGAGCCGGGCCTCGTGCAGGGCGATCTGCTCGTCGGTGAAGCGCTTGCGGAGCGTGCGCCCCTTCTCGGCGAGCACGATGGCGTAGGGCTCGACGCGGCCGACGACGATGGCGCCCGCGCCGACGATGGCGCCTCGCCCGACGTGCGCGCCCGACAGCAGGATGGCGCCGTGGCCGATCCACACGTCGTCCTCGACGACGACCTTGCGCGCGTCGCCGCGGCCCGAGTCCCACATCGTCTTGCCGACGACGTCGTAGCGGTGGTCGTCCGAGCCGACGAACGCGACGTGGCCCGCGATGAGCACCTGGCTGCCGATCTCGATGTCGCACTGCAGCGTGCAGTGCGGGCCGATGCCCACGTCGTCGCCGAGCACGATGTGCCGGTGGGGCGACCACATGCGCGTCGACCACTGCACGTGGACGTTGGCGCCGCGGCGCACCCACGGGTAGCGCACGCCGAAATAGGCGACGTTGCGCAGGCGGTTGAGCAGGTGGTCGCCCGGCACGCTCAGCTCCGGACCATCGCGCGGATCGCGTCGAGCAGGGGGGCGGCCTCGGCCCTGAAGTTGTGCCGGGCGAGGAAGGCTTCGCGCCCGCGCCGCCCCATCGCGCGCGCCTCGTCGGGGTCGGCCGCGAGCTGCGCGATCGCGCCCGCGATGGCCTCGGGCGACTCGGTGTCGACGAGCACCCCGCAGCGCTCGGGCTCGACGATGCGCCGGATCTCCTCGGCGTAGCTCGGCGCGATGATCGGGATGCCGGCCCCCATGTACTCGAAGAGCTTGTTGGGCAGGCTGTTTCTCCCCCAGGTGCGGTCGTACGCGATGAGCCCGACGTCGGACTCTCGCAGGATTCCGGGCATCGCCGCCATCGGGACCGTTTGCCGCAGGTCGACCGACGCGCTCGCCCCGGCGTCGGCGACGGTGCGATCGAAGTCGGCGCGCCCGAAGCCGTCGGGGACGGAGCCGAAGGTGTCGAACATGACGAGCGAGAGGCCGGGCAGGCCTCGGGCGGCGAGCCCCGCGGCGCGCACGACGGCCTCGGTCCCGTGCGAGCGCGTCGTCTTGCCGTGCAGCAGCACGGGGCCGCGCCGCCCCGCGGGGAAGACCTCGGCCGCGCCCGGCTCGGCGAACGAGAGCGGCGCGCAGTTGCGCACGATGAGCTTGCGGGTCGGCACGCTGCGGTAGGGGGCGAGCACGGCCTCGCTCACGGCGACGACGAGATCGGCGCGCGCGCAGATGGCCAGCATGCCCAAGCGTACCGCGGCGCTCATCGCGGCGCGCAGCGGCCCCTCGGCCCAGCGCGAGAGCATCTCGTCGTGGTAGACCTCGTGGATGTCGAAGATCGACGCCGCGCCGCGGGCGCGCGCGAGCGCGTTCGCGACGTGCGCCGAGTCGGGCTCGGGGGCGTAGTACACGTCGACGTCCGGCACGCGCTCGGCGACCGCGCGCGCCGCGCGGTGGCGCAGCAGGCGCTCCTTCTTGCCCGAGCCGAGCGGGTAGTAGCGAAAATCGATGCCGAGGTCGTCGCCGCGGCGCGGGCGCTCGGGGCCGACCCAGGTCACGCGCATGCCCGCCTCGCGCATCTCCGCGCCGAGCTTCTGGGTGACGCGCACGTCGTCGGGCACGTGCTGGCAGCACACCATGCAGACGTGCGGCGCGCGCGACACCGTCAAGACCCCTCGCCGAGCAGCGTCGCGACGATGCGCGCCGCGGCGTCGCCCGTGCCGTAGAGGGCCGGGCGCGGCAGCGCGCGCACCGCGTCGGCGGCCTCGGCGGCGCGGACGATGCGGTCGGTGTCGGCCGACGCGAGCACGTTCCACCCCGAGCGCGTCGTCTCGACCCACTCGGTCTCGTCGCGCAGCGTGATGCACGGGACGCCGAGGAAATAGGCCTCTTTCTGCACGCCTCCGGAGTCGGTGAGCACCGCGTGCGCGCCGGCCTCGAGCGCGGTCATGTCGAGGTGCCCCACCGGGTCGACCAGGCGGATGCCGCGCGTGTCGAGCCCGCGGGCCGCCACGACGGCGCGCGTGCGAGGGTGCACGGGGAACACCACGGGGCGCCGCGCGCCGATCGCCGCGAGGCCCGCGAGGATCGCCTCGAGCCGCGCGGGGTCGTCGGTGTTCTCCGCGCGGTGGCACGTCGCCAGGTAGTAGCCGCCCGCCTCGAGCCCGAGCGCCGCGAGCGGGCTCTTGCTCGCCGCGAGGCGCGCGTGGTGCAGCGTCGCGTCGAGCATGACGTCGCCGACGACGTGCACGCCGCGCGTGATGCCCTCGCCGGCGAGGTTGTCCCTCGCGACCTCGCTCGGGCAAAACAGCGCGCTCGCGACGTGGTCGACCAGCACGCGGTTGACCTCCTCGGGCATGCGGCGGTTCCAGCTGCGCAGGCCGGCCTCGACGTGCGCGACGGGCAGGTGCAGCTTGGCCGCCGCCAGCGCGGCGGCGAGCGTCGAGTTGGTGTCGCCGTAGACGAGCACCCAGTCGGGCGCGAGCTCGACGAACAGGGGCTCGAGGGCGGCGAGCATGGCGCCCGTCATCGCGCCGTGCCCCCCGCCGCCGATGCCGAGGTTGACGTCTGCGGCGGGCAGCTCGAGCTCGTCGAAGAACACCCGCGACATGTTGTCGTCCCAGTGCTGCCCGGTGTGCACGAGCTTGTGGTCGATCTCGCCCGGAGCGCGCGCCGCGAGCGCGCGCGCGAGAGCCGCCGCCTTGACGAACTGCGGGCGCGCGCCGACGACCGTGACGACCCGCATGCGCCTCAGGTGAAGAACGCCGCGACGCTCTCGACGACGTAGCGCGCCTCGTCCTCGGTGAGCTCGGGGAAGATCGGCAGCGCGAGGGTCTCCTTCGCGGCGGCCTCGGCGACGGGGAGCGAGCCGGGGGCGCCGCCGAGCTGCTCGAAGCACTTCTGCAGGTGCATCGGGACCGGGTAGTAGATCTCGGTGCCGACCTTGCGCGACGCGAGGTGCTTCTGCAGCGCGTCGCGCTTGCCCTCACCCGGCACGCGCACGACGTACTGGTTGTAGATGTGCCGCGACTGGCACGCGACCGGCAGCAGCAGCTTGGCGCCCGCCGCCGCGCCGCCCGAGCGGCACGAGGTCGAGCAGCCGGGCGTGCACGCGTTGGGCGCCGTCAGCCCCGTGGCCTCGAACAGGCTCGTGTAGAGCGCGGCGTTGGCCTGGCGGCGCGCCGTCCAGCCGTCGAGGTAGGGGAGCTTCTCGCGCAGGATGGCCGCCTGCAGCGCGTCGATGCGGAAATTGCCGCCGACGATCTGGTGGTAATATTTGGGCTTGCTCCCGTGCGCGCGCAGGATGCGCGCTCGCTCGGCGAGCTCGGGGTCGTTCGTCGTGACGAGGCCCGCGTCGCCGAGCGCTCCCAGGTTCTTCGACGGGAAGAAGGAGAAGCAGCCGATGTCGCCGAGCGAGCCGACGCGCTTGCCCTGGTACTCGCTGCCGAGCGCCTGCGCGGCGTCCTCGATGACGTGCAGGCCGCGCTCCTTGGCGAGCGCGAGGATCGGGCCCATGTCGGCCGACTGGCCGTACAGGTGCACGACGATGATGGCCTTGGTCTTCGGCCCGACCACCTTGGCGATGGTCTCGGCGCTCGCGTTGAAGCAGGTCGGGTGCACGTCGCAGAACACCGGCTTGGCGCCCACGCGCCAGATGGCGCCCGCGGTCGCGAAGAACGTGTACGTCGGGCACACGACCTCGTCGCCGGGCCCGATGCCGAGCGTCATGAGCGCGAGCACGAGCGCGTCGGTGCCCGACGACACGCCGATGGCGTGGGCCGACTGCGTGTAGGCCGCGCACGACTTCTCGAGCTCGTCGACCTCGGAGCCGAGGATGTAGCGACCGCTCGTGAGCACACGGCGGAAGGCGCCCTCGAGGGCGGCGTCGAGCTCGGCGCCGTGCCGGCGCAGATCGAGCAGCGGAACTTGTGAAACCTGGCTCAAAGTCAGCCTCCTCGCTTCTTCCAGTCGTCGTATCCGATGGTGCCCACGGCCTTGTCGCGCGGCAAAGGCGACTCCTCGTCGACGTCGAGCCCGCGCATCTTGCCCCCCTCGAGCCGGTAGCGCAGCCCGCTCTCGGGGCAGACGCAGTCGCCGGCGGCGTCGGGCGTGAGGCGGTGGCCGTGGCGGCTCATCCACCCCGCCTGGCGCGCGGGCACGCCGAGCATGAGCGCGTAGTCGGGCACGTCGGCGGCGACGACGGCGCCCGCGGCGATGAAGGCGTAGCGCCCGACGGTGATGCCGCAGACGATGGTGGCGTTGGCGCCGACGGTGCAGCCGCGGCGCAGCAGCGTGCGCTCGTAGAGCGCGTGGCGATCGACCTGCGAGCGCGGGTTGGTGACGTTGGTCAGCACGCACGACGGGCCGAGGAAGACGTCGTCCTCGACGACGGTGCCCGTGTAGAGCGACACGTTGTTCTGGATCTTCACGCTGTCGCCGATGACGACGCCGCTCGCGACGAGCACGTTCTGGCCGAGGTTGCAGCCCCGGCCCAGCTTGGCGCCCTTCATGACGTGGCAGAAGTGCCAGATGCGCGTGCCGTCGCCGATCTCGCAGGGCTGATCGACGTACGCGGACTCGTGGGCGAAGTAGTCGGACATGGGATCGGCCTTGGAGGGGTCTCGGGGTGAAGCCGGGGGTCGCTCGGGGAGGGGTCTCGGGTCGGGCGCGCGGGCTCGCCGCGGCGCGGGGTCAGCCCCCCTGGATCGTCTCGGGGCAGCCCTGCGTGAGCAGGCTGCGGTGCAGCGCCGAGAGCACGCGCAGCACGCGGACGGCGCTCGGGCCGTCGGTGACGGGCGCCTTGCGCGTCTCGATCGCGGTGAGGAAGCTCGTGCACTCGAGGCGCAGCGGCTCGTCGGCGGCGTACTCGATGAGCGTGCCCTCGCCCTTGACCGGCACCGGCTCGCCCTCGCGCACGTCGACGCGCTGGTCGTGCAGCACCAGCTGCTTGCCGACGTCGTCGAAGGTGGCCATGCGCTTGGAGCCGATGACGACGAGCTTCTGCTCCTTGAACGGGTTGAGCCACGACACGAAGATGTGCGCGGCGCGGCCGTCCTCGAAGAGAAGCTGGCTGACGGTGACGTCGGCGATGTTGGGCTGGATGTACGTGCCGCCGGCGGCGACGACGCGGTAGGGCATCTGGCCGAAGAGGCGCAGGAGCACGGCGATGTCGTGCGGCGCGAACGACCAGAGGATGTTCTCCTCGCGCCGCACCTTGCCGAGGTTCAAGCGGTTGGAGTACGCGTAACGCACCTTGCCGAGCTGCCCCTCGTCGATGAGCTGGTGCAGCTTCGCGATGGCGGGGTGGTACTCGAGGATGTGGCCCACCATGAGGATGCGCCCGAGCTCGCGCGAGAGGCGGTCGAGCCGCTCGGCGTCCTCGATGCGCAGCGCGAGCGGCTTCTCGCAGAAGACGTCCTTGCCGGCCTCGAGGGCCCGCGTGCAGAGCGCCGCGTGCGTCTCGGCCGGCGTGGCGATGACGACGCCCGCGAGGCTCGGGTCGGCGAACAGCTCCTGCGGGTCGGCGACGATGCGGGCCTCGGGGGCGAGCCTGTGGGCCAGCTCGCGCCCGGCCGCCGTGGGGTCGGCGACGGCGGCGACGGCGCCGAGGGCGTTGAAGTTGCGGACGAGGTTCTGTCCCCAGTGGCCGCAGCCGAGGACGCCGACACGGATGTTCGATGTGGTCACGTGAGTACCTCGCTCGCGAGAGGGCCCCGGGCGGGCCGCCCGCAGGGCGGCCGCTTCGCGGGGACCCTCGGGTCGCGGGCGCGCGGGACGTTAGCAGCCGAGGTGGGGTCCGTCACCCGGCTCGCGCCGTCGCGGCCGGTGCTTCGTAGCTCCACCTGCATGTCCCCCCCTCAGATGCGTCGTCCCCCCGGTCGCGTTCACGCGCTCGGGCGCTTCCGGTCCGTCGAACGCCGCGCCAGGTCGGCGCAACCAAAGGCCCTGACCCCGGACGGACGGTCGCGTCCTCGCGGTTGCGCCGTGCGGCCACTTTCGGTAAGCCGCATCGGCCCGCGCGAGCGGGCACGGCCGTGCGGCGCACGGACCCAGACAGGCGAAGAGAGGCGAGGCGATGTCGTTCAAGGCGCGGGTACTGGTGACGGGTGCGGGGGGCTTCATCGGCCACCATCTCACGAGCTTCCTGGTCGACCAGGGCTACTGGGTGCGCGGCGTCGACGTGAAGACGCCGGAGTACGAGCCCACGCGCGCGCACGAGTTCGAGCTGCGCGACCTCACGCGCTTCGACAGCTGCCTGGCGGCGGTGCGGGGCGTCGATGAGGTGTACGGCCTCGCCGCCAACATGGGCGGCATCGGCTTCATCGAGACGCACAAGGCCGAGATCGTCCGCGACAACACGCTCATCAACCTCCAGACGATCGAGGCGGCGCGCATCCACGGGGTGTCGCGCTACCTCTACACGTCCAGCGCGTGCATCTACCCGGGCTACAAGCAGAAGAGCGCCGACGTCGCGCCGCTGCGCGAGGAGGACGCCTACCCCGCCGACCCCGAGGACGGCTACGGCTGGGAGAAGCTCTACATGGAGCGCGTCTGCCGACACTACACCGAGGATTTCGGCCTCGAGACGCGCGTCGTGCGCTTTCACAACATCTTCGGGCCGCTGGGCACGTACGAGGGGGGCCGCGAAAAGTCCCCCGCCGCGATCTGCCGCAAGGTGGCGCTCGCGACGTCGGGCGACAGCATCGAGGTCTGGGGCGACGGGCTGCAGACGCGCTCGTACTGCTACATCGACGACTGCGTGCAGGGCATCTTCCGCCTGATGCGCTCGGAGCACCGCGAGCCGCTCAACCTCGGCCAGGATCGCCTCATCTCGATCAACGAGCTGGTGGACATGGTCGCGAAGATCGCGGGAAAGAAGATCGGCCGCACCCACGACCTCACGGCGCCCCAGGGCGTGCGCGGTCGCAACAGCGACAACACCAAGCTGCGCGAGGTCCTCGGCTGGGAGCCGCAGGTGAGCCTCGAGGCAGGGCTCGAGCTCGCGTACCGCTGGATCGCCGGCGAGCTCGTCCGCACGGGGCGCACCGTTCCCGGGCTCTGACCTCGGGGTACGCGCGCCATGCGCATCGCGTTCGTCGTCGCCGTCTACCCCCCGGAGCCCGAGCCGTCGTCGGTGATGGCGGCCGAGCTCGCGCGGGCGTGGGTCGCCGCGGGTCACGACGTCACCGTCGTCTGCCCCGTGCCCAATCGCCCGCGCGGCGTCGTGTACGCGGGGTTCGAGCGGCGCCCCTGGCACGTCGCCGACGAGGGGGGCGTGCGCGTGGTGCGCGTCGCCTCGTGGCTCATCGGCGAGCAGCGGCGCGGGCGCGACCGGGTGCTGGAGAACGCCTCGTTCGGGCTCGCGTCGGCGGCCGCGCTGCTCGCCGAGGTGCGCCCCGACGTCGCGCTCGTCGAGTCGTGGCCGGTGCTCGCGTACCTGCCGCTGCTCGCGGTCGCGCGCGCCCGGGGCATCCCCGTCGTGAACTACGTGAAAGACGTCTACCCCGAGGCGGCGGTCGCGGCGGGCGTGCTGCCGGCCGGCTCGCGCACGGCGCGCGCGCTCGCGCGGCTCGACGCGCTCATCTGCCGCTCCGCTGCGCGCAACGTCGTCATCTCCGAGAGGCAGCGCGACCTGCTGGTGCAGACGCGCGGCCTCGAGCCCGAGCGCTGCGTGATCATCCCCGACTGGGTCGACCTCGCCGCCATCCGGCCGTTCGAGGGCCCCTCGAGCTTTCGCGCCGAGATCGGCGTGCCCGAGGGCGCGTTCGTCGGGATGTTCGCCGGCACCATGGGCCTGGCGAGCGGCTGCGACGTGCTCGTCGACGTCGCCGAGCGCCTGAAAGGGGACCCGCGCATCCGCCTGGTGTGCGTCGGCCAGGGGATGCTCCAGGCGAAGATGGCCGAGGCGAAGGCCGCGCGCGGCCTCGACAACCTCGTACTCTTGCCCTTCCAGCCGCGCGAGCGCGTGAGCGAGGTGCAGTCGAGCGCCGACGTCATGCTGCTCACGTCGTCGCCGGCGATGGGCGCCTCGTCGGTGCCGAGCAAGCTCATCACCTACCTCGCGGTGGGCAAGCCCGTCATCTGCGGGGTGGCGCAGGCGTCCGACATCGCGGACCTCGTGCGCGGAGCCGACGTGGGGCAGGTGGTGCCGGCGGGGGACGCGCCTGCGCTCGCAGCCGCGCTCGTCGCGCTCGCGGACAGCCCGCGCGAGGTGCGCGAGGCGCTCGGCCGTCGCGCGCGCCAGGTCGCCGTCGAGCGCCACTCCCTGGCGAGCGCCGTCGAGCGCTTCGGCGCGCTGCTCGGCGGGCTCGGGCTGCCGTCGTGAGCGTCAGGGGCTGACGAGCCGCTCGACGGCGCGCGAGCGCTCCTCGCGGATGCGCTCGGCGAGCTGGGGGTCGACGCGGCCCCGCCACTGCCCGACCTTCTCGAGAGCGGTCGCGGCCAGCGCGTGCGCGCCGGCTCGGCCGGCTGCCTCGGCGACCTTGAGCCAGCGCGCCTCGCTCGGCTCCTCGTGGGCGGCGCGGTCGTAGTAGCCGACGGCGGTCGCCCACTCGCTGCGTGACCCGAGCACGTCGCCGATCCAGGTCGCGGTCTGCGCGCACGCGGTGGGCGCGTGGCACGCGGCCGCGAGCAGCTCGGTGGCGTCTGCGGCGGCGCGCGCCGGGGGGCGCGCGTCGAGCGCGGCGTCGACGCGGGCCGACAGGCAGGCGACGCGGTCGTCGACGTGCTCGCACAGGGCGCCGAGCATCTGCTCGGCCTGCGCGGCGCGCCCCTCGGCTCGCAGCACGTGCGCGCGCAGGCGCGCCCCGAGCGAGGTTCGTGGCGCGTGCAGGTCGAGATCGGCCGCGAAGCGCTCGACCTTCTCGCGGCAAGCGGCGCGCGCGGGGGGCTCCTTGCAGGCCTCGGCGGACGCGAACGCGCGCAGCGCGTCGAACCCCAGGCGCCAGCGAGGGCCGATGAGCGAGGGTGCGCGCGCGAGCGCCTCGGCGTCGCATTCGGGGCGCTCGGCGGTCTCGTGCGCGTTGTCGAGCTCCGCGGCGAACCTGTCGAGCGCCGCCCCGCCCGCCTCGCCCGGCGGCGCGGCGGTGAGCAGCTCGTCGCAGCGCCGCGTGACGCGCAGCGCGAGGGTCGAGGCCGCGGGCAGCAGCGCGGCGTCGTCGCGGATCGCGAAGCGCAGCTCGAGCAGCGCCTGGGTGCGCGCCCCGCGTCCGGCGAGCACCTCGGCGACGAGCAGGTGCGCCCGGCCGTCGATCGCGGAGCGCTCGAGCGTGCGAC
>CAITLX010000011.1 GCA_903893335.1 uncultured delta proteobacterium
CGATGATCTCGTCGCCAAGCTCGCCGACCTCGAGCGTCGGCTCGGCGGCGGTGGACCGTCGCGCGGGCCGTCGGGCGGCGGTCGCCCGATGCCTGCGGGGCCCCCCCCCGCGCGCTCCGGGCCCCTCCGGTCCCGCGCCGACCTCGCACTCGCCCGCGCCCGCGCGAGGGCCCATGTCGTCCGTGTCGTCCTCCTCGGCGTCGTCGTCCGCGGCGCGCGCGGTCGCCTCGGTGCCGCACGCGGCACCGGCGCCGCAAGCTGCGCCCGCGCGCCCCGAGATCGCGAGCGTCCGCGCGCCCGAGACGCGCGAGGCGCCCGCGCCCGCGCCGATCGTCGAGGCCGCCCCGGCTGCGCCCGTCGATCTCGCCGCGTGGCGTGTGGTGCTCGACGTCATCCGCGCGGAGCGACCGCCGCTCGCGTCGGTGTTCGAGCACGCCGCGCCGCTCGCGTTCGGGCCCGACCGCGTCGTGCTCGGCTTCGAGGCCAACTCGTTCCTCGCGAGCAAGGCCGCCGAGGCGAGCGATCTCCTCACGCGCGTCATCCGCGCGCACTTCGGCCGGCCTACCGTCATCGATCTCGACGTCTCGGGCCACGCGCCCGCCGTCGCGTCGGTCGCGACGATCGAGCAGGCCGAGCACCGCGCCCGCGTCGAGGCCGAGCGTCGCCGCGTCGCCGACCACCCCGTCGTGCGCGCGGCGATCGAGGCCCTCGACGGAGAGCTTCGCGAGGTCCGTCTCCCGCGCGAACCGACGTGATCGCGGGCCGCCCGCTGGGCGAGCCCGCCTGACGGGTCGTACGCCGACCGCTGAGTGAGCCCGCCTGACGGCGTCGCGCGGGCTCGCGTTCAGCCGGCGCCGAGCACGACGGCGCGCCACGCGGTGACGCGCGGGCCGAGCGCGGCTTCGACCTGCCGAAGCTCGTCGGACATGTCGGCCTCGCGCACGCCGGCTGCGACCGCTTCGCGCGTGCACGCGAGCGCCGCGAGCATGCGCCGGCGCTGCGCGAACGCCGTCGCCAGCCCGGGCCACAAAGTCTGCGGGTCGCCGCCGAGCGCGATGGCGCGGCGCAGGGCGCCGATCGCCTCGCCCGCGCGATCGTTGGCGAGCATGCTGTTGCCCAGCCGGAGGAACACGTCGGCGGCGGCGACGCCCTCGGGCGCGTACTGCACCGCCAGGCGGAAGATCTCCTCGCCCTGCGCGACCTCGCCCAGCTCGACGCACGCGCTGCCGAGCAGCCCCAGCCCCTTGGCGATGAGCGCGCGCGCGTCGGGCGCGAGCAGCTGACCCTCGGGCGTGCGGAGGAACAGCGCGAGCGGCGCAGGCCACGAGCCGAGCAGCTGCAGCACGCGGCGCGGGTCGCCGGCGATCGCCGCTGCCTCGGCTTCGGCGACCTGGCCGAGGTCGATGGCCCCGCGGCCGCCGCTCTGGATGCGCTCGAGCTCCTCGCGCACGTGCGCCCGGATGCGCGCGCGGAAGACCTCGAGGTCGTACGCCTCGTCGGCGCCGTCGCGCGAGAGCGTGAGCGTCGAGCGGTCGCCCTCGAGCTCGAGGCCGCGCAGGCTGTAGCCGTAGAGCGGCGCGAGCAGCAGGTAGCGCACGCCCACGTGAAGCTGCAGCGCCTCGACGTCCGTCTCGCGCGTCGGCGCGGGGCCCTGCGGCTCGTCGGCGAGCAGCACGCCGACGAGGCGGCGGCGGAAATCGGCGAGCGTCAGGCGCTGCGCGGAGTCGTCGGGGGCGTCGTCGCCCGCGCCGATGACGAAATCGACGAGCGTGTAGTCCGGGTTGCGACGGTCGACGTTGAGCGCCGTGATGCGGGCGCCGGTGATCATCGAGAAGGCGAAGAAGCGCTCGCCGACGATGTCGCACAGGGCCTGGAAGCTGCCGATGCCCTCGCCGATGCGCTCGAACCATCCGTCGGTGCGGACGGCCTCGAGCGAGAAGATCTGGATTCGGGTCATCGGGCTCCGCGGACCGTCGAAAGTGGCACGCGCGAGGCGCGTTGTCATCCAGGTTGCGCCGCCGGCCTGGGCCAGTGTCGACAGACGGTGCGCACGCCGCACCCCTCGCACCGCACCGGATCGCGCCGCGAGGGGCAGCGCTGGCTCATCCCCATGTGGCAGAGCGCGAAGTCGAATCGCACCGGGTCGTCGGGGTCGAGCGCGGCGAGCGCGCGGGTGATCTCCTCGGCGGCGCGCCACGTCGGGCCCGTCGCGCGCGTGAGCCCGAGGTTGCGGCCGAGCTTGAGGATGTGGGTGTCGACGGGGATGAGCAGCGCGCTCGTCGGCACGTCCCAGAGGCCGAGGTCGACGCCGTCGGCGGGGCGCACCATCCACCGGAGGAACAACATCAACCGCTTGCACGCGCTCGCGCCCGCAGGGTCGGCCAGCAGGTGCGCCGCGCCCCGGCGCGTGCGCGCGGCGTCGCCGAGGCCACCGGCGTCGCGCAGGCTCGCGACGAAGGACGCGAGCGCGGGGCGGAGCGCGCCCTCGCGTCGAAGGTCGGCCTCGAAGCGGGCGCCGAGCGAGCCGTGCGCCCGCTGCACCCGCCGGGCGCCCACCACCAGGCAGGCGAGGTCCTCGCCCCGGTAGACCCGGTGGCGCCAGCCAGCGAGCGCGGCGTGGGTGGCGGCCTCGTCGTCGGCGGTGCGGGAGGGGTGGGGGCCGAGGCGCCGCAGGGCGTCCTCGAGCTTCGCGCGGAGCGCCTTCACGTTCCCGAACGCGACCGCCGAGGCCACGAGGGCGACCAATTCTCGGTCATCTCTGCGCGTGTACCGGTGGACGGTGGCGACCGGATCGAGCCTCAGGCGCGCAGAAACATCACAAGTTTCGAGGACTTGACTAAGAACAGACCCCAGGCGCGCAAGGCGTGCGCGGTCGATTCTGGGTCCGCAAAGGTTTCGCGATCGTCTCATCTGCGTGGCATGACCGAAAACCGACGGCCGGGGTGGCCGCTGCGAAGTAGAACACGTTGCATCAACGCGACGTCGGCGCCAACGGCCCCGACGCCTGGAGGATCGACATGGCGTTCGAGATTCGCAGCGTGGCAGTCGTGGGGTGTGGGGTGATGGGCACCGGCATCGCGGAGGTCTGCGCGCTCGCGGGCTTTCCGACCGTGGCCATCAAGGCGACCGGCGGCGACGTGAGCGTGCCGCGCGGCAAGGTGCTCGCGTCGATGGACCGCCTCGTCAAGAAGGGCAAGCTCACGCAGGAGGCGCGCGACGCCGCCGCCGAGCGCCTCACCTTCACGACCGAGCTCGCCGCGGCCGCCGGGGCCGATCTGGTCATCGAGTCGGCCGCCGAGACGCTCGCCGCCAAGCGCGATCTCTTCGCCCGGCTCGAGGGCATCGTGCGCGCGGGCGCCGTCATCGGCACCAACACCTCGTCGCTGCGCCTGACGGACATCGCCGCCGGCATGAGCCACCCCGAGCGCGTCGTCGGCCTGCACTTCTTCAGCCCCGCGCAGGTGATGAAGCTCGTCGAGGTCGCGCCGATCCCCGCGACGCGTCGCGAGCTGACCGACGCCGCGATCGCGTTCTGCAAGGCGATCGGCAAGGAGCCCGTCGTGCTCAAGGACGAGCCCGGCTACGTCGTCAACCGCCTGCTCGTGCCCTACATGCTGCACGCGATCGAGACGCTCGAGGCGAAGGTCGCGACCCCCGAGGCGATCGACACGGCGATGAAGCTCGGCTGCGGTCACCCCATGGGCCCGCTCGCGCTGGCCGACCTCATCGGGCTCGACGTCGTCTTCGCGATGTCGCGCAGCCTGCTGCAGGAGCTCGGCGACACGCGCTTCCGCGCCCCCGCGCTGCTGCGCCGCCTGGTGCACACCGGTCAGCTCGGCCGCAAGACCAAGCGCGGGCTCTACGACTACTCGGGCGAGCACCCGGTGCCCAACCCGGCGGTCTTCGAGTTCGACGGCCCCACGCTGCAGGCCGTCGCCACCGCCTGATTCGCAGGTCGCACGCGGCCGGAGCGGGGTGAGGCCCGCGCCGGCTGCGAGGCGATCAGCGCCGGAGCGTCGCGAGGTACTCGTCGGCGAGCGAGCGTGCGACGCCGAGCGCGAGCTTTCCCGCGCGCACCTCGACCTCGATGCGCGCGAGCGTGGCCGCGCGCCCGCCGAGCGCGTCGAGCGCGGCCTCTCCGTGGCGCCGCTCGAGCAGACGCAGCGCCCAGGCCGAGGCGCCGCGGTCGCGTCGTGCACTTAGAAGCCCCTGCGTGCGCGAGCGGGCGAAGTGCGCGTCGGCCGCGGCGAGCAGCTCGGCGACGCCCTGACCGTCGCTCGCGCTCGTGGCGACGATCGGCGGCGGCTCGGACGCGGACCCCGACGCGACGGCGACGGCGAGCGCCGAGCGCAGGTCGGAGAGCGCGCGCAGCGCGACGTCGCCGAGGTCGATCTTGTTCACGACGAAGAGGTCGGGCACCTCGAGGATGCCGGCCTTGAGGAACTGCAGCACGTCGCCCGACGCGGGCTGCACGACGAGGCAGACGGTGTCGACGACGTGCTCGACGTCGGTCTCGGTCTGGCCCACGCCGGTCGTCTCGACGACGACGACGTCGAACGCGGCCGAGAGCACGTCGACCGCCGCGCCCGCGGCGCGCGCGAGCCCGCCGAGGTCGCCCCCCGACGCCATCGAGCGCACGAAGATCCCGGCGTCGTCGGGGTCGGGGTCGATGCGCGCGCGGTCGCCGAGCAGCGCGCCGCCCGTGCGCGGGCTCGACGGATCGACGGCCAGCACGCCGACGGTGCGACCCGAGCGGCGCACCTCGCGCGCGAGCGCGGCGACGAGCGTGCTCTTGCCGACGCCGGGCGGCCCGGTGACGCCGATGCGCTGCGCGCTGCCGCGCGC
>CAITLX010000012.1 GCA_903893335.1 uncultured delta proteobacterium
CGAGCCGCTGCGTGAGCCGGCGGCGCACGTAGAGCTCGAGGCCGTACGCCCGGCCGGTGCTGCGCGTGTCGACCAGCCCGCGGCTCTGGCCGCCGCCGCTCGACCCGGTGCCGAGCGCGTCGGTCATGTCGTAGAACCAGTCGCCGAACGCCGTGAGGCTCGCCGTCGTCGAGGCGGGCAGATCGGCCTCGACCCCGAGGCTCGTCTGCACGGACGACTGGAGGCCGTTGGCGAGCGAGCCAGGCGTGAGGCCGGGCACGGCGACGAGGAACGACGGCGGCTGGTGCGCGAGGCCGAACGCTTGCAGCACGCGGACGCGGTCGGTGACGAACGTCTTGGTCGCGAGCCGCGGGTCGACCGAGAGCGCCGTCGTGCCGCCCGAGCGGAACGCGTCGACGCGGACGCCGGGCGTGACCTCGAACCGCGGGTGCGCCTTCCACACCACGTCGGCCCACGCGCCCATCGCGCCGTCGCTGCGCGCCGGGAACGTGTCGTTGAAGCGCTGCACGCCCGGGTCGTCGGGGTCGCCCCACTTGGCCGCGTCGGCGCGGTAGGTGTCGGCCTGCCCGTCGAGCCCGCCGCGCGCGAGCAGCGTGGAGGTGACGGGCTGCACGATCGTGGCGCGCGCGCCGAGCAGCACGTCGCGCGCGTTGCGCTGCTCGCCGACGCGCGTCTGGTCGAAGCCCCACGTCGTCGCGACGCGCAGCTTGCCGGCGCTCGGCAGCGCGTGGTCCCAGCGCGCGTCGACGCGGTAAAACTCGGAGCCGAACGCGATCTGCTCGATGCCGTTCTTCACCTGCGAGAGCAGGTCGTACGAGCCGAACGCGAAGACGCCGATGCGGTCGTGCGCGCCGAGGTCGTAGGTCACGCGCGCCTGGTAGTCGCGGTAGTCGAGGCGCACCGTGGGCGAGAGCAGCGAGAGGAGCGCGGCGGTGTACGAGTAGCGCGCGCCGACGAGCGCGGTGCCGCGGCCGTCGGCGAAGCCCCCCTCGACCATCGCGCCGGCGTCGAAGAGGCGCAGGTTGCCCTCGCCGTGGAAGTCGGTGCGCGGCGCGGTCGCGTCGGCCGCGACGACGGCGCCGGCGAAGCGGCCGAACTCGGCGGGGTAGCCGCCGGCGTAGAGATCGACGCGCTCGACGAGCGCCGGGTGCACGACCGAGGGGCCGATCGCGACGTGGAACAGGTAGGGGACGCGGACGCCGTCGAAGAAGTAGCCGACGTTGCCGGGGGGCGCGCCGCGCACGTAGAAGTAGGGGAGCCCCGAGACGATGGGCGTTACTCCGGGCAGCACCTCGATGGCGCGGAACGGGTCGCCGAACGCGCCGGGAAGCTGGCGCACCTCGGTGCGTGACAGCGTCGATACCGATGGCGCGAGGGCGCGCTCGCCCTGCACGAGCACCTCGAGCGCGCGCGGCGCGGCAGGGGGAGCGACCGGCGGCCTGGACGCAGCGGCGGGCGTCGTGGGCGCCGGGGCGGGAGCGACCGGAGGCGGGGGCGCCGCGGGCACGGGGGGGTGGAACGCGACGGCGAAGCGGATGCGCGCGGTGACCGCGACCCCCGCGCGCGTGGCCGGGGTGAAGCGCCAACCGGCGGCGGCGGCGCGCGCGGCGGCGGCGAATGGCTCGCTGCCTGCGTCGACGTCGACCGAGCGGACGCCCCCCTCCTTGTCGACCACGATGACGAGCACGACGTTGGCCTCCCCCTCGGCGCCTTCGGGGTAGGCGACCTCGGGTGTGCTCTCGAGCGAGGGGGGCGTCGTGGCGACCTCGGCCGGCGCCTCGGGCGCAGCGTGCACGGGGGGCGCGCCGAGCGTCACCGCGAGCAGCGCGGCGAGGGGAGCGAGGAACGAGCGTCTCACGGCGTGGACGACGGCTGCGCGAGCGTGACGGCGTGTGGAGCGAGCAGCGGCACGAGGCGCTCTCATAGCGCACGCCTGCGGGAGCGCCTACCGGCGCGCGCCGCCGCGGCGAGGTGCCCCTCCGCCCGCGCAGGCGTGTCGCGCTGCGCGCTCGGTGTCAGGCGAGGCCCAGCTTGCGCCGCACCAGCCAGTGCAGCCCGAGCGCGAACGCAGCCGAGGCCGACCAGGCCCAGGGGGGCGCGACGGGCGCGACGTCGCGCTCGACCGCCACCTCGGTCGCGGCGGGCAGCGGGAGCTTGTCCACGTCCGAGGCCCAGACGAACGCGCCGTGGCTCGCGTCGGCGATGCGCCGCAGGCGCTCGGGGTCGGGGCGCGAATCGGCCCACTCGTCACCGCCGCGCTCGCAGGCGAAGTCGCGTCGCGTCGCGGGGCCGTCCCCCACGCGCACGCGCGCCGCGTAGCCGCCGGGCTCGAGGGCGCCGACGTCGACGAGCGCGCTGGCGTCGGCGCCGAGCGCCACGTCGCGATCGAACGCGACGGCGCCGTCGCCGAGGCGGGTGACCGAGAGGCGCACGGCGCCAGTGGAGCCAGGCAGGGGCCGGACGCGCAGCGACGCGGGGAGCCCCGCGGTGCAGGGCGCGCCGACCTCGACCGCCGCGGGCTCGTAGCGCGGGTCGCGCATGAGCCAGCCGAGCAGGCCGTCCCAGAGCGCGCCGTGCGCGCGCCCCGCCGTGCGCGACGCGAGCTCGCCGTAGGCGAGGCGGTGGCTGCCGTCGATGGTGAGCGCGATCGCGCGCCCGTCGCCCGCCTCGCCGAGCGCGAGGATGGGCAGCGGCGCGCCGTGGGCGGTCTTGAGGGTCGGGTGCGCCCAGAGCACGTAGGTGCCGGGGCGCGCGTCGCCGACGAGGTTGGTGCCGGGCATCTCGGGCAGCGCGTCGCCGAGCAGCGCTCGAAGCGGACGCAGCGCGGGCACGACCCGGCCCACGTCGGTCGTGTCGGGGACGAACGGCGCGACGTCGAAGGGGTGTCGCGCCAGCTCGCCGCCGAGCTCGACGGGCAGCACCTCGGCGAGGCGCGAGCCGGCGTAGGCGCCACCCCCGAAGCCCTCGGGCCCTCCGACCATGACGAGCCCGCCGCCGTGCTTCACGTACGCGGCGAGCGCCGGCAGGTGCTCGAGCAGCTTGTACTCGGCGGCGTCGAAATCCTGCAGCACGATCGCGTCGAAGCTCGGCAGGTGCTCGGTGAACAGCTCGTGCACCGGGAACGGGATCAGCGCGAGCTCGTCGTCCGACGCGCGCACCTCGCTGCGGGTGCGGCGCAGGATGTAGAACGCGATGAGGTCGACCGCGCCGTTGCCCTTGATCCAGCGGCGCAGCGCGCGGACGTCGTAGGTCGGCCGCCCGGCGATGTGCAGCACGCGCACCCGATCGCGCGCGACGTCGAACGCGACGAAGCGGCGGTCGTTGTCCGCCACGCGGTCGCCCGAGGGCGCGTCGATCGCGATCTCGACGATGCGGGCGCCGGCGCGCTCGAGCGTGAGCGTCATGTCGACCACGCCGCGGCCGTCGCGCAGGCGCGCGACGCCCGACGCGAGCACGCGCGACGTGCCCGACTCGACCAGCTCGCGCGCCGTGACGGGCAGCTCGTCGCACGCGAGTCCGCCGTCGCAGCCGACCTCGATGGTGATGGCGAGCGGCTGGTGCGCGACGGCCGCGCCCGCTGCGCGCACCGCGCGGATGCTCGCGTCGGCCGGCGCGCGCCGGGCGAGCGCCACGGTGTGCACCGGGACGTCGAGCGGGCCGGTGAGGGGCGACCGCGCCGCGAGCTCGGCGGCGTCGGGGTGGTCGAGGCGGCCGTCCGAGAGCACGACGACCGCGGCGGGTCGCTCGTCGGCCGACGCGGCGAGCGCGCCGAGCGCGGAGGCGA
>CAITLX010000013.1 GCA_903893335.1 uncultured delta proteobacterium
CTACGCCGAGGAGCTCGTGCAGGACGTGTTCCTCATGCCCTACCCGTCGTCGTCGCTCGCCGCGCTGCTCGAGCGCATCCGCTACGTGCACGAGCGCGTCGGCCTCGACGTCATCGTCCCCACCCTCGACGCCGAGCTGCCCGCGTTCCTCTCGCTCGAGGCCGATCTGCGTGAGCTGGGCATCGGCGTACTCTTGCCGACGCGCGACCAGCTCGAGGTGCGCAGCAAGGCGAAGCTCGCCGCGCTCGGCCGCGCCGCGTCGATCTCCGTGCCGGCGTCGGTGGCGATCCAGTCGGCCGACGAGCTTCGCCGCGTGCACGAGCGCGTGCCCTACCCCTTCTTCCTCAAGGGGGCGTTCTACGGCGCCACCTACGTCACGACGCTCGACGAGGCGTTCCACGCCTTCCACAAGGCCGCCGCGCAGTGGGGCTTGCCCATCGTCGTGCAGGCCCCCGTCGCGGGCGAGGAGCTCAACGTCGTCGCGCTCGGCGACGGCGCGGGCGGCATGGTCGGCGCGGTGCCGATGAAGAAGCTCATGCTCACCGACAAGGGCAAGGGCTGGGCCGGTATCACCATCGACGACGCCGCGCTGCTCGACGTCGCCGCGCGCTTCATCCGCGCGACGCGGTGGCGAGGGCCCTGCGAGGTCGAGGTCATCCGCGACCGCGAGGGCGCCTACCACCTGCTCGAGATCAACCCGCGCTTCCCCGCGTGGGTGCACCTCGCGGCGGCCGCCGGCCAGAACCTCCCGCGCGCGGCCGTCGCGCTGGCCGCGGGGCGAAGGCTCGCGCCGCTCGCTCCGTACCGCGTCGGCACGATGTTCGTGCGCATCGCGGTCGACCAGATAGCGCAGCTGTCCGATTTCGAACGCATGGTGACCGTCGGCGAGATCGCCCGCGGAGCACCCGAGAGCCGCGCCCCGTCGGCGCAGCAGGAGGCACAGCCGTGAAGCCCGAATACGCACGCCCCGGCATCGTCCGCCACCAGATGGGGATGATGAACAAGTTCGGCCGCCAGCAGACGCTGCGGCCCGTGACGCACGTCGACGGCGTCGCGCTCGAGGACCTCGTGCGCGAGCACGGCTCGCCGCTGTTCGTCATCTCGCAGCGCACGCTCGCGAGCCGCTACCGCGAGCTGTACGAGGCGTTCGCGCGCAGGTGGCCGCGCGTGCGCATCGCCTGGTCGTACAAGACGAACTACGTCGGCGCCGTCTGCCGCACCTTCCACAAGCTCGGCGCGTGGGCCGAGGTCGTCTCGCCGTTCGAGTACGACAAGGCCATCGGCCTCGGCGTGCCTGCCGACCGCATCCACTGGAACGGCCCGTACAAGCCCGACGACGCCATCGAGCGCGCGGTCGTGGGCGGCTCGCTCATCCACATCGACAACCTCGACGAGATCGTGCGAATCGAGCGCGTCGCGGCGAAGACGGGGCTGCGCCCGCGCGTGGCCGTGCGCGTGAACCTCGCGGTCGAGGGCGTCGGCGCGTGGAGCCGCTTCGGCCTCAACCTCGAGTCGGGCCAGGCGCGCGAGGCCGTCGTGCGCCTCGTCGCGGGCGACCGCGTCGCGCTCGAGGGGCTGCACTGCCACATCGGCACGTTCATTCTCGACCCCACCGCGCACGGGCAAGCCGCCGCGAAGCTCGCGCGCTTCGCCAACGAGATCCGGCGCGACCACGGCGTGAAGCTCTCGTTCCTCGACCTCGGCGGCGGCTTCGCCTCGCCCAACACGCTCAAGGGGCAGTACCTGAGCGGCGAGCAGACCGCGCCGTCGTTCGCGCGCTACGCCGACTCGATCTGCGACGGCCTCGCCGAGCTCGATCTCCCCGCCGCCGAGGTGCCGACGCTGGTGCTCGAGACCGGCCGCGCGCTGGTCGACGAGGCCGCCGTGCTCGTCTCGACCGTGCACGCGACCAAGCGCATGCCCGACGGGCAGCGCGCGCTCGTGCTCGACGCGGGGGTCAACCTGCTGTTCACGGCGTTTTGGTACAACCACGACGTCGCGCCCGCGCAGGAGTCGCGCGGGATGCCCGAGCCGACGGTGCTGTACGGCCCGCTCTGCATGAACATCGACGTGCTGCGCGACTCGGTGGCGCTGCCGCCGATGGCGATCGGCGACCGGCTCGTGTTCCGCAACGTCGGTGCCTACAACATGACGCAGTGGATGCAGTTCATCGCGCTGCGCCCCGCGGTCGTGATGGTGGGCTCCGAGGGGCGCTCGGCGGTCGTGCGTCGCGCCGAGAAGGTGGAGGACCTCGTCTCGTACGAGGCGATGCCCGAATGGCTGCGCTGAGCGCGGGTCTCGCGCGCGCGCGCGACGGCGCCGCGGCGGTGCTGCGCGCGTACGCGGGGCTGCTCTTCGCGCGCTCGCCGCTGGTCGGCGCGATGGTGCTCGCGACCACCGCGCTGCACCGCGACGCCGCGCTGGTGGGCCTCGCGGCGGTCGTCACCTCGCTGCTGGTCGCGCCCGCATTCGGCATCGGTCGCGAGGCCACGCGCGAGGGCCCCTACGGCGCGAACGCCCTGCTCGTCGGTCTCGGCGTGGCGCACCTGTTCGCGCCCGGTCTCGCGACGACCGCGCTCGCGGTGGCGGCGGCGGCGGCGAGCGTCGTGGTCGCGGCGGCGCTGGTCGCGCTGCTCGCGCGCGGGCCGGCGCTTCCCGTGCTCTCGGCCCCCTTCCTCGTCGTGCTCCCGCTCGCCGCCGCGGCGGGCCTGCACCTCGGCCTCCCGCTCGCCGCGCCCCCCGGCGTGGCGGGCGAGCCTCCGGTCGCCGCGCTCGCGGCGCCGCTCGAGGCGCTCGGCGCGCTGCTCTACCTGCCGCGGTGGGACGCCGGCGCGCTGCTCGCCCTCGCGCTGCTGGTGCACAGCCGCATCGCGACCCTGATCGCCGCGACGGCGCTCGCCGCGTCGCTCGGCCTGCTCGCGCTCGTCGAGGCGCCGATCGACCCCGGCACGCGCACCTCGGTCGGGCTCAACGCGCTGCTCGCCGCGACCGCGCTCGGCGGCGTCTGGTTCGTCCCCTCGGCGTCATCCCTGGCGCTCGGCACCGCGGGGGGCCTGCTCGCGTCGCTGCTGGCGCTCGGGCTCGCGGCGCCGCTCGGTCGGCTCGGCGTCCCGGTGCTGATCGCGCCGTTCTGGCTCGCCGTCTGCCTCGTCTTGCTCGCGGCGCGCCAGCGCCTGGCCGACGCGGACCCCAAGTCCGTCGACTTCGCGCCGGGCACGCCCGAGGAGAACCGCCGCTACTGGGTGACGCAGCGCGCGCGCTTCGCCGCCCTGCTCGCGGTGCCGATGCGCCTGCCGTTTCGCGGCGCGTGGACGTGCACGCAGGGCGTCGACGGCGAGCACACCCACCAGGGTCCCTGGCGCTTCGCGTTCGACTTCGAGGTCCGCGGCGAGGACGGCAAGCTCGCGTCGGGCGGCGGCGCGTCGCCCGAGCAGTACCACTGCCACCGCCTGCCCGTGCTCGCGGCCGCCGACGGCACGGTGGTCGCCGCGAGCGACGCGCTGGCCGACAACGCGGTCGGCGCGCAGGATCTCGTGCAGAACTGGGGCAACCACGTCGTCGTGCAGCACGCGCCTGGGCTCTGCTCGCTCGTGGCGCACCTCGCGCGCGGCTCGGTGCGCGTGCGCGTCGGGCAGGTGGTGCGCGCCGGCGACGAGGTCGGGCTGTGCGGAAGCTCCGGGCGCTCGCCCCGGCCGCACCTGCATTTCCAGCTGCAAGGCACGCCCGAGCTGGGCGCGCCGACGCTCGCGTGTCGCTTCACCGACGTCGTGCGCGTCGAGGCCGCAGGCGAGCGCCTCGGCCGCGAGGTCGAGCCCGCCGAGGGGGACACGCTGCGCTCCGTCGAGCCCGACGACGACGTGGCGAGGTGCCTCGCGCTCGCGCCGGGCACGAGCTTCGCGTGCGAGGTGGACGGCGAGGTCGAGCGCCTCGAGGTCGCGCTCGATCTGCTCGGGAGGCTCGTCGTGCGGTCGTCGCGCGGCGCGACGCTCTGGTGCGCGCGCACGCGCGAGGGGTTCGTCGCCTTCGACGTGCTCGGCGACGCGGGCTCCGCGCTGCACCTGGTGCGAGCCGCGCTGGCGCGCCTGCCGTTCGACGGCCGCGCCGGCGTCACCTGGTCGGACGTCATCCCCGCGCGCTGGGGGCGAAGCGCGGCGCTGCGCCTGCTGCGCGACTTCGTGGCGCCCTTCTCGAGCCGCGAGGGAGTCGAGCTGGACTACACGCTCACCCGCTCGCCGGGCCGCGTGACGGTGATCGGTCGGTCGCGCTCGGTCTCCGCGCGAGGCGTGCCCGCGGTGACGACGCGGGCCGAGCTGTCCGAGCGCGACGGCATCGTGGCGCTCGAGGTGCGTCGAGGCGAGCGGACGGTGCGGGCGGTGCGCGCGCGCTCGGAGTCGGCCGCCCGCGGGCGACCGGTGGCAGAGGTCGCGGGGCTCGCCCCGCAAACGAGCGGAGAGAGGTGACCTGTGGCGACACGAAAGACGGCGATGAAGAGGTGGCTCTGGACGTTGACCCTGCTGCTGAGCTGCACGTCGCGCAGCGGCAGCGCCGACGAGCGGCGCGCGGCTCCGCCCGCGGCGAGCGCGTGGTCCCCCTCGGCGGCGGCGGTGGCGCTGCAGGCCTCGTACGACGAGGAGGCCGCGGGGCGCGTCGAGCCGTCGCTCGCGGCGCTCGACGCGCTGCCCGCTGCGCAGCGTGAGGGCTACCTCGTGCAGCTGCGGCGCGGCTGGCTGCTCGAGAAGCTCGGTCGCCACGAGGAGTCCGCCGCTGCCTACGGTCGCGCCGTGCTCGCCGACGCCGCCGCGGTCGAGGCCCGCCTCGGAGCGCTCGTGCCGCTCGCGGCCCTGCGCCGTTGGAGCGACGTCGAGTCGGTCGCGCGCCAGGTGCTCGAGCGCGACCCGGGCAGCTACACCGCGCAGATCCGGCTCGCGTGGGCGCTCTACTCGCTCGCGCGCTGGAGCGACTCCGAGGCGGCGTACCGGCGCCTCGCGACGCTCTACCCCGCCGACGCGGAGGTCCGCTCGGGGCGCGCCTGGGCCTTGCTCAAGCTCGGCAAGTCGGCCGAGGCCGCCGCAGCCTTCGTCGAGGTCCTCGAGATGTCGCCGCGCCACGCCCTCGCGCAGGAGGGGCTGCGCGCCGCGCGCGCCGCGCGCTGAGCGCGCCGATGCCTCAGGGCGTGCCGACCACGACCGGCAGGGTGTTGCCCTGCACGAGCGGGTGACCGTCGAGCGCGACGTAGGTTCCCTCGGAGACGAGCGCCCAGTCGCCCGCGGTCGAGACGAGCACGAAGCGCGCGTCGGTCTCGAGCGTGTGCGAGTCGGGCAGCGTCAGCGCGGTCGGCGCCCCGGCGTCGCGCAGCCACGCGACGTCGTGCCACGCGGCGCCCGCCGTGCTGCCGACGACGACCCACGCCGCGCTGCCCGTCGGTGCGCCGAGCGCCGACACCTCGAGCGGCGCGTCGTCGCCCGTCGCGCCCTGCTGGTAGGGCGCGAGCACGACGAGGAAGCCGGGCGACACGGCCTCGATGGTCGCGTCGGCGACCGCGTGGTTGCCCGAGCCGTCGGTGTCGTGGACGTGCGGCGGGCGCAGCGCGGTGAACGCCGGCTCGACGAAGGTAGGGTCGCCGGCCGTCGTGGCGGCGGCGATGGCGAGCCCGCCGAGCGTGCGGTCGACGGTGAGGCGGTTGCCCGCGAGGGCGTACGCGCCGCCCACGTCGAAGCCGGCCCACAGGTGCGCGCGCCACTGGAAGGTGCGCGGCGTCGCGACCGTGCTCGCGATGCGGTCGGCGACGACCGCGTAGCGCTTGCGCGCGAAGGCGATGCCGCGGCGGATCTCGGCGCTCTCGTAGGTCGTGCGCGCCTCGGCCCACGCGACCGCGTCGCCGTCGAGCGTGTTCTCGAGGAACGCGTCGGTGTCGCCCCAGTTGTTGAGGAAGCCGCGCTTGGGCGCGCCGACGCCGTTCACGAGCACGACGTTGTGCGACGGCGCGTCCATCGTGAACGGGTTCTGCAGCTCCGCCGGGCGGTAGTAGCCGGTGTCGATGAGCAGGTCCTCGCCGTAGGCCGAGAGCGCGAACGACGTGCCGTCGGCGTGGTTGTGCAGCGATTTGCGCGCGCCGCCGTGGTCGGCGACCAGCAGCATCCACAGGTCGCTCGTGCCCCAGCCCGAGCGGAAGACGGCGTGCCCGCCGGCGGGGAAGAAGCGGTTGCGCCACGGCGGCGGCGTCGGCGCCGCGTCGCTGACGTACGCGAGGTACCACGGCGCCAGGTTGTCGAACTTCTGCGTCTCGTAGGGCATCGTGGCGTTGTTCGCCCAGTCCCAGGTGAGGTGGCTGCCGGCGCCGAACGAGGTGGCGAACGCGCCTCCGGCGAGCAACGCGACGTGCGTGTCGTTGAGCGCCGCGCGCAGCCCGGACGGACGGCGCAGCGCCACCGACCAGTCGAGCGAGGCGTAAAACGCCGGGTCGCGCAGCGGGTTGGTCATCGTGAAGGGCTCGCCGTCGACGCAACCGTTGTCGCTCCAGGGGTCGACGTCGTTGCGCGTGAGGCAGACGTGGTGGTGCACGGTGCCGGCAGGCGAGTTGCGGTCGAGGGCGATGAGGAACGGCGCGACGGCGGCGAAGCCGAAGGCGAAGTAGAACGGCCCCTCGCTGACGGCGCCGTCGGTCTGCACGTAGTGGCCCTTGGGCGTGAGCAGGTAGTCCATCTGGTCGGTGGCCCAGTCGAGCCAGCGCGGCGCGTCCGGCTCGTCGGGGAACGCGAGCGCGACGTAGCCCACGACCGACGCCCCACGCAGCGGGTGGTTGTTCTGCGTGACGACGAACGCGATGGTGCGGTCGGTCTTCGTGTCGAGGTAGCGCGCGACGAACTTGCGCGTGATCGACGCGATGACCGTCTGCGCCTGCTTGCCCTCGTCGGCCGTCATCCACGGCGTGGCGAGCAGCAGGTCCCACGCGTTGACCAGCGGCATGAGCACGCCCTGGATGCGGATGTCGACGTCGTTGTCCTTGTCGGTCTCGAAGTCGTCGCGCACCGAGAGCAGCAGCCGCTTGGCCTTCGCCCCGGCGGCGGCGTCGCCGAGCGCCCAGGCGAGGATGGCGTTGGCCTGCGCGGCGCGCGCGAAGGGCGCCCAGGCCGACGTCGTCCAGGGCGTGCCCGCAGCGGGGAGCTGCGGATCGTCGGCCGCCTGCGAGCGCACCTGCTGCCAGACCGCGTCGAAGGGCGCGACGCTCTGGCGCGCGAGGAGCGTCGCCTTGTGCTCGGGCGCGTAGAGCATGCGCGGGTGCTGGTCGGCCGGCGCTCCGGTGTCGAGCTCCGAGGTCGCGTCCGTCTCCACGCCTGCGTCGGCCGTCTGGGCGCCGTCGTCGGGGGGCGCGTCGCTGCTCGAGCAGCCGAAGAGGGCGAACGTGGTGGCGAGCGCGAGCGGCGACAGGCGCGCGCCTCGGGCTCGACGGATGCGACGGGTCATGAAGGCTCCTTCGGTCGTGCGTGTTCGACGCCCTCGAGGCTCCCCTCGGCGCGGATCTCGCGCTGGAGGAAGTAGTTGAGGAACGTCCGGATGATGGCGATGGCGCCGAGCTTGCCGATGCGCTCCCAGGTCGGCGCCACGGCGGTCGAGAGGATGTCGGCGCCGAGCTGCAGCTCGAGCGCGAGCGCGAGGTAGCGCGCGAGCACCAGCCGCGTCGCCACGAAGTCGAGCGCGTGCCGGCGCGCCGACGAGAGGGTGGTGCGCGCCGCGGCGATGAGGCCGCTCGCGATGACGATCGCGCCGGCTGTCTCGACGATGAGCCGCAGCCACTCGACCATCGACGCGATGATCGGCTGCGCGAACGTCTCGTCGGGGGTGGGGATCAGCATGACGGTCCAGGTAGGATAGCGCCGCGCCGGGGTGACGGGTCGATCCGCGGCGAGCCGCGCGGCCGCTCAGCCGAGCGCCGCGAGCAGCCGGGGCAGGACCACGCCCGCGGGGCCACGCAGCGCGAAGCGGGCGAGGGGCGAGAGCGGCGTCGCGTCGGGGTTGACCTCCACGACCAGCGCGCCCGCCGCGCGCGCGATGCGCGGTAGCTCGGCGGCGGGGAAGACCTCGCCCGAGGTGCCGACGCTGAAGAAGACCTCGGCGCGCCGCGCGGCCTGCTGCGCGCGCGCGATCGCCTCGGCGGGGAGCGGCTCGCCGAACCAGACGACGTCGGGGCGCAGCGGCGCGCCGCAGCGGCAGCGCGGAGGCGTCTCGCGCTCGTCCCAGGCGTCGACGACGCCGCAGCCGTCGAAGCACTTCACGCGCGCGAGGTTGCCGTGCAGCTCGACCACGTCGCGCGAGCCGGCGCGCAGGTGCAGGCCGTCCACGTTCTGCGTGACGAGGGTGAAGTCGGCGTAGCGCGTCGCCATCGCGACGAGCGCGAAGTGCGCGGCGTTGGGCTGCACCGCCGCGACGCGCGCGCGCCGCTCCGCGTACCAGCGCCACACGAGCGCGGGGTCGCGCAGGAAGGCCTCGGGCGTCGCGAGGCGCTGCGGGTCGAACGTCGCCCAGAGCCCGGTCAGCGCGTCGCGAAACGTGGGCACGCCCGACTCTGCCGACACGCCCGCGCCGGTGAGCACCGCGACGCGCGTCGCGCGGCGCAGGGCGTCGAGCAGGGCGGGGTCGAGCTCCAGGGTCTGCACGGCCTGCGGCCGAGTGTCGCACGTACCCCGCGCGCGCTTCGCCTTTGACGAGCGCCCGCTGGACGTGCTGACAATCAGGGGATTTCGGAGGAAGCCACATGTCGAAGCTCACGTCGCGGTCGCAAGGGTTCTGCAAGGTCGGCGCGCTGGGCGTCGCGGGTCTCGTCGCCGGCGTCGGGCTCTCGGCGGGCGAGGCCTCGGCCTGGTCGTCGAAGGTCACCGTGGTCGAGGCCAAGGCGGGCGCGACGGTCGAGGCCTCGGGCGACCTCGCGAAGGGCGCGACGATGTCGCTCAACTGGGCGGCGCGCAGCTCGGTCGCCTGCTTCCCCGCGACCGAGAACCTCAACTTCGAGGGCAACCACGTGCTGTTCGCGACCGCGCTTCCGAAGCGCTCGGTCATGAAGATCACGGCGGTGCCGGACGACCCGACGACCGACGTGAGCCTCTACGCGCTGCAGATCGGCGCGAGCGACACGCGCCTCCCGCCCGCGACGCAGACGGCCACCACGTGCGAGGCCGGCTACGACGCGAAGGCGGACGCGAACCCCGGCGCCGCCGAGACGGTCACGCTCAACGCGACGACCAACCCGTACAACGTCGTCATCGGCGTCGCGGGGACGCGCGGCACGACGAGCGGCAAGTTCAAGCTCAAGGTCGAGCTCGCGACGGCCGCGGAGGTCGCGAGCGCGACGCTCGTGCCGACGGCGCTCACGCTCGACGCGAGCGGCAAGGCCGAGGTGAGCGGCGACCTCGCCACCGGCGGCGTCGTCGATCTCGGCTGGGCCGCCAACAGCTCGATGGCGTGCTTCCCCACCACGGAGAACCTCAACTTCGAGGGCAACCACGTCGTCTACACCGTCGCGCTGCCCAAGCAGTCGGACCTGTACGTCACGGCCACGCCGTCGTCGCCGTCGCTCGACGTGAGCGTGTACGCCTACCAGACGAGCGCGACCTCGCCCTCGCCGGTGCCGCCGAACGTGACGAGCGCGACCTCGTGCGAGGCCGGCTACGACGCGAAGAAGGACTCGAACCCCGGCGTCGCCGAGAAGGCGCACCTCACCTCGACGACCAACCCCTACAACGTGCTCATCGGCGTCGCGGGCCCCAAGGGCGTCGCGGCGGGCGCGTACAAGCTGCTGGTCGAGGTCAAGCCGCGCAAGTGACGCGCGCGCTCGGCTCGCCATCGCAGGCTGCGACGAAGGCTCGACCCACGATGAACACGCACACCGCCGAGCACTGGATCGAGCGCCTCGGCCTCGCGCCGCACCCCGAGGGGGGCTTCTACCGCGAGACGTGGCGCAGCGCGGAGACGTACGCGTTCGCGCCTGGGGCGCGCTGGGGGGGCGACCGCGCCTTCGCCACGTCGATCCACTACCTGCTGCGCGCGGGCGAGAGGTCGTGCCTGCACCGCATCGCGTCCGACGAGCTCTGGTTCTTCCACGCGGGCAGCCCGCTGACGGTGCACCAGCTCGACGCGTCGGGCGCCGCGTCGTCGTTCACGCTCGGCGCCGCGCCGCCGCGCGAGGTGCTGTCGAGCGTCGTGCCCGCCGGCGCCTGGTTCGGCGCGCTGCTCGAGGACGCGCAGCCCGAGGCCTTCGCGCTCGTCAGCTGCGTCGTCGCCCCGGGCTTCGACTTCGCCGACTTCGCGCTCGCCTCTCGCGACGAGCTGGTCGCGCGCTTCCCGCGCGCCCGCGCGCTGATCGAGCGGCTCACGTAGGCGAGGGGGAGGGGCGCGTGCCGACCTCGCCCGAACCGGCCGCACACACGTGGCTGTGGTGCGACACGTTCGGCCACCGCGTCGCCGCCGCCGAGGGCTGGGTCTGCTTCGCGCGCCACGATCCCGGTGCGGCGCCGCTCGTCGTGTTCGGGCTGCTGCTCGCGTTCCCCTTCACCTGCTGGGGCGTGCAGGCCGCGCTCGGCGTCGCGGCGCCGGCGCTCGCGAACGGCTGGCTCGGGGTGGTGCTCGCAGCCGCAGCGATCGGCGCGCTCGCGTGGCGGCTGCGCCGGGCCCGACGCCGCGCGCTCGACGCCGA
>CAITLX010000014.1 GCA_903893335.1 uncultured delta proteobacterium
GCGCTCGGGCGCGACGACGCCGCACGCGCGGCAGATGACGAGCGGGGCTTGCGGCACGCGCGGCACTATAAGCGCCCGACGCGCGGCGCGGAACCTGCCGAATCGCCCCATCGGGCCTGCCTCTCGCGGTACGATGCGCGCGATGGAGTGGCTCGCCACCTCGCCCGAGCGCCCGGGGGTCTTCGCCTTCGCCCAGGGGTCGCGCGGCATCTTCGCCATCGGCCAGGGCGCGGTCGGCATCATCGCCATCGGGCAGGTCGCCGCCGGCGTCATCGCGATCGGCCAGGGCGCCTTCGGGTGGATCGGCTGGGGCCAGGCGGGCGTCGGCATCTTCCACGCAGTAGGCATGGCGGGCGTCGGCGGGCGCGGCCTCGGCATCGTGCTCCCGCTCGTGCCGCGCGTCGGCAAGCCACGCGCCCTCCCGCCCACCGTCGCCTTCGCGGACGTGTGGAGCGGGCAGGAGAGCGGCTGGGTCGAGGTGCGCCTCGACGCGGGCAGCGACGTGCCCGAGTTGCTCGATCCGGCGAGCCTGCAGCGGCTCCCGGTCAAGATCACCTCGCAGCTCGTCGGCGGGTTGCGCCAGCTCGCGTCGCGGCAGCGCACGCGCGTGCTCGCCGACCTGCGGCGCGAGGGCGACGTCATCGTGTGCGATCGCGCCGTGTACGAGCCGCCGCGCCCGTACCAGACGCAGGGCGGCCTGTTCATGGCCCACCTGGTGCTCGGCTTCCTGGGGCTCGTCGGGGTGGCGGTCGTCTGGTGGGCGGTCGTCGGGCGCGAGCTCATCGTCATCCTGAACGAGGTCGCCGGCTGACGTCGGTCGATGCGAGGCGCGCCATGAACCGATTCTGTCCCCACTGCGGCACACCCCAGGCTTCGCCCGACAGCGCACGCTGCACGAGCTGCGGCGGCGAGCTGCCCGATGCGCCCGCGGCGCCTCCGTCCCCCGTCGCGCAAGCGCCGTACCCCGCGCCCCCGCCGTACGGTCACCCTGTCGCCCCCACGCCCTACGCAGCCCCCCATCCGTACGCTGCGCCGCCGCCCTACGCTGCACCGCCACCCCACGCCGCGCAGCCGCCCTACGCTGCGCCGCTGCCCCAGGCCGCACCCCCTCCGTACGCTGCGCCTGCTCCGTATGGCCAGACGCCCGGGCCCACGCCCTACGGCGCGCCCCCTGCGTTCGGAGCGCAGCCCCCCTTCGGGGCGCCACCTTCGTTCGGGGCGCAGCCTCCGCCTGCGGGGGCAGCGCCCGGTGCCTGGAGCCCGGCGCGCACCGACCGAACGAAGGCGCTCGCGCTCGTCACCATCGGCGCCGCGCTGCTCATCGTCGTCGGCAGCGGCGCGTTCGCGTTCCACCTCGCCCGGCGCTCCTGGTCGGCGCGCGCCAGCGCTTCGGCGACGCCGAGCGGCGTGCCCACGTCGTCGGTCGCGGGCGCCGCCACGCCGCAGAGCGCACCGGCAGCGCCCGCCGCGGCGCCTCCCCCGCCTCCCGGCTCCACCGAGAGCCAGCCCATCACGCTCACGTGGCGAGGCCGCGTGCAGTCCTCGACCGACTTCACGGTGCGCCCGGGCACGCCTTGCACGCTCGAGGCGACCTTCGTCCGCACCACCAGCGGCCACGACTCGTTCCGCAAGGACGCGCTCGTGCTTCGCTGCGCCGCCAAGACGCTCTACGACGCGAGCCTGCCGCTCGGCTCGGGCATGTCGAACACCTCGCTCACCCTCGCCGAGCTTCCGGTGGCGGGCGAGGCGCAGGCGTTCGAGTACACGCTCAAGGCGCAGGACCTCGGCACGCGCACCGGGGCGCGCAACCAGATCGCGCTCAGCACGCGCGACGGCGTGGCCGAGGTGTCGCGCGATCTCCCCTCGCTGCGCGTCAAGGTGACGCTCGACCGCTACACGGCGGTGCGTCGCGGCAAGCCCTTCTTCGACGACAGCGTGCCGCGGTTCACCAACGTCATCGACAAGCGCGCGGTCGTCGACAAGCGCCAAGGGCCGGTGCCGTTCGCCGTCTCCACGTGCAGCCTTCGCATCTCGCCCGCCTTCGCGGCGAAGAACACCTGCCGCGTGAAGCTCACCTGCGGCACGAAGGTGCTGCTCGGGGCGGGCGGCAATGGGTTCGAGGCGTGCACGCACGACGCGAGCGGGCAGCCCACCGGCTTCGACGACCCGGTCTTCACCGCGCAGGACTCCGACCCCGCGATGCAGGTCGACCTCACGGCGGGCACCGCGCAGGTGTCGGACAAGACCCCGGCCGGCCTCTACACCGTGTCGTTCAAGCTGCTGTAGAGGCGGCGCGCGAACCGAGGGCGCGTCGACGGCCTGGTAGGGCCCGCGGGTGTAAGCTGCACCCCATGTCGGCCACCACGTTCGTCGCGCGCGCGCTGCTCGATGGCATCGGCGTACTCGTCATCTCGGCGGTCCTGCCGGGCATGCGCGTGAAGAGCTACCCCTCGGCCGTCGCGTTCGCGATCGTCGTCGGCCTGCTCAACGCGCTCGTCTGGCACGTGCTCGCCTTCCTGTCGGTGCCGCTCACCGTGCTCACGCTCGGCCTCTTCGGCGTGGTGCTCAACACGCTCGTGTTCGGGCTCGCGCGCGCCGTCGTGCCCGGCGTCGAGATCTCGGGGTGCATCACCGCGCTGCTCGCAGCCGTCGGCATGTCGATCGCCGACGCGCTGTCGCGGTGGATCGTCGGCTGACGCATCGTCTCCGCGTTCACGCCTTGAGGCGCCCGTCCTCCATCTCGTAGGACAGGTCGAAGAGATCGAGCGTGCGGTGGTCGTGCGTGACGACCAGCACGGCCGTGCCCTGCTCGTGGGCCACGCGCGCGAAGAGTTCCATCACGGCGCGTCCGCGCTCGCGATCGAGCGCCGCGGTGGGCTCGTCGGCCAGGAGGATCGCGGGCCGGTTCGCGAGCGCGCGCGCGACCGCGACGCGCTGCTGCTCGCCACCCGAGAGCTCCGTCGGCATCGCGTCGGCCCGGTGCGCGAGCTCGAGGTACGCGAGCAACTCGTCGGTGCGCCGCCGCGGCGGCTCGACGCCTCCGATCTCGCACGCGAGCTCGACGTTCTTGCGCGCCGAGAGGAAGGGGATGAGGTTCGCCTTCTGGAAGACGAAGCCCAGGTGTCGGCGTCGCAGCACGTCGAGCGAGCCGAGCGCCGCGTCGCCGTCGACCACGAGGCGGCCTCCCATCCAGATGCGCCCGGCGTCCGGCAGGCTCACCAGCCCGAGCGCCTTCACGAGCGTCGATTTGCCCGAACCGCTCGGACCGAGCAGCGCGCAGACCGCGCCGCTCTCGAGGCGCAGCGACACGTCGGTCAGCGCCCGCACGAGCGTCGCGCCCGCGCCGTAGTGCTTGCTCAGGTGCTCGGCGCGCAGGGCTTCCATCAGCCCTCGAGCGCCTGGCCAGGGTCGACACGAAGCGCGTAGCGCACACCGAGGAGGCTGGCCGCCGTGCTGACGGCCAGCACGATGGCGCCGACCGCGCCGATCGTCACGAGGTCGAGCACGACGCGGCGCGGGAAATGGGGGAAGGCCTGCGCGCCGACGGCGACCGCGATGGCGTAGCCCAGCGCTCCCATCGCCCACGACTGCTGCAGCACCATGCCGGCGATGCGCCGCCGAGGCGCGCCCATCAGCTTGAGCACCGCGATCGTGTGCGTCTTGTCGAGGGTGCGCGCGTACACGATGGCGCCGATGAGCACCGACGAGGTCACCAGCAGGATCGCCGCGAAGAGCGCGAGCTGACGGCGCGGCTTCTCGACCACGCCGTCGAGCAGCAGGCGCTCCTCCTCCGCGGCGGCGAACACCGACACGTCGGGCCACGCCGCGAGCGCCGCGCGGATCTCGCCGATGCGCGCCGGGTCGTCGGCCTCGACGAGCACCGCGACGATGGGGGGCGTCGCGAGCGCGGGCGGCCGCCACTCGGGGTCGGCGAGCAGCCCCTCGAGCGAGGGTTGCCCTCGGCCGAGATCGGTCGCGCGCAGCCGCTCGGCGCGGCGCTCGCGCTCCGTCCGCACCGCGTCTGCGGGGAGATCGGCGAGCACCAACTGCGCGTCGGCGAGCGTCGCGAGCACGACCGCGTCGCCGCTCGAGGCGAGCAGCTGGCGAGTGAGCCCGACGACGGTGAACTCCTCGCGCGCGAGCGACACCTTCGCGCCGACCGACAGCCCGAGCGACGCGTCGGCGACGAGCTCGCCGTGCGCCTGCTCGAGCCCGCGCCCCGCGACGAGCGGCGGCGCGTCGTCGCGGCACTCGGGCCAGGGGAGCCCGACGAGGGCGAAGCGCAGGTTGCCCCGACCGGCCTCGCGCTGGAGCACCTGGTACGAGAGGCCTCGCGCCCGGCGCACGCCGGCCACGGCCGCGACGCGCGACTCGACCGACACGTCGAGCCGCGAGGTGTCCGCGAACGGCCCGCGCGTGCCCTGCTGCACGACCCAGACGTCCGCGTGCAGCGACCGAAGCAGGATGGTCGCGTCGTCGACGAGGCCGTTGTAGATGCCCGCCATCGCCAGCACCACGGTGAACAGCAGGCCGATGCCCGCGGTGGTCGCCGCGAAGCGCCCGACTCCGTGGCGGACCTCCTCGAACGCGAGGTTCACGGCGCGGCCGCCTGAAACCGACGCCCCTCGGGGAGGCGCTCGGCCGGCTCGTTCGAGGCGAGCACCACGTCGCCGACCGCGAGGCCCGACGACACCTCGACGAGGTCGCCTCCTGCGAGGCCGAGCTCGACCGGCACGCGCCGGATGCGCCCGTCTCGCCCGACGAAGCACCAGGCGCGCGCCCCTTCGCGCGCGACGAAGCCGACGGGCACGCGCACCGCGTCGGGGCGCCGCTCGACCTCGATCCACACGTCGGCGCGCTGCCCCATCGCGGCGCGCGCCGGCGCGCGGTCGAGCACGACGTCGACGAGCAGCTCGTGGGTCTGCCGATCGACCTCGCGACCGATGCGATCGACCTTGCCCGCTGCCGTCGCCGGCCCGGAGGCGGCGAGGCGCACGCGCACCGGCTGCCCCTCGCCGAGGCTCGGGAGCGCCGACTCGTCGATCCACGCGCGGCTCCAGAGCGTGTCGGTCGCCACGACGCGAAGCACGGTGGTGCCGACCGTGACCGTGTCGCCCGGATCGCGCGAGCGTCGCACCACGACGCCGTCGAAGGGCGAGACGAGCACCGCGCGACCCGCGGTCGCGCTGCGCGCGTCGGCCGTCCCGCTCGCGACGGCGATCATCCGCTGCGCCTCCTCGCGCGAGGCGCGCACGCGCTCGACCTCGGCCCGGGCGAGCGCGAGCTGCTGCTCGACCAGGTCGAGATCGCGCGTGGACACCACCCCCCGTGTGGCCAGCGTGCGGTTGCGCAGCGCCTCGGACTCCGCGAACACGAGCGTCGCCGCGGCGCGCTTCTCGTCCGCTGCCAGCCGTGCGATCGCGGCTCTCGCCGCCGAGACGGCCGAGGTGGCGGTCCGAACGTCCGCCGAGAACTGCTCGGGGGCCAGGTGCCCGAGCACCTGCCCGAGCTTCACGCGGTCCCCCTCGTCGACGAGCAGGTCCGCGACGCGCCCGACCAGGTCGAAGCCGAGCTGAACCTCGCGGCGGCTCTCGAGCGTCCCGCGCCCGAACACCTCGCGCACGACCGGCCCGCGGTCCACCGTGTGCGCCCGCACCGAGACCGGCCGCAAGAGCCGCACCGAGACCGCCGCGACGACGAGGGCGACGAGCAGCGCAGCCTTGAGCCAGGCCGCCCAGCGGCGCGGGCTGCGGGCCCCAGGCTCTGGCGGCGCGACTCCGAGCAACCGCGAGAGGAGACGCATGCCCCTCAGAGCCTACTCGCTCCTGCAACGGTTCTTCGGCTCGACTGCGCGCCCACGCCGACCCGCGCGAGGCGCGTGCTAGCGTCTCGCTCCCGCCCGATGGATCTCCCTGCGTTCCTCGCGGCCCTGGTGGCCCCGCTCGAGCGGGGCAGCGAGCTCGTCGCCGGGGTGCAGGTCGCGGACCTCTCGACCACGCTCGGGCTGCGCGTGAGCGTGCTCGTCGAGGGGCGGCTGGCCCACCTCGAGCTGTCGGACGCCGCCGAGGGGGGCCCCTTCGCCGCGCGCACGCCGCGCATGCTCGTGCGCTACCGCAGCGGCGAGGGGGACCGCGCGCTCGACGGCAAGCTCGGGCTCGCGCTCGCCGAGGCGCTCGCCGCGCACGTCGCGCCGCGCGAGGACGCCGCCTTCGCCCGTCTCGCAGCGGCCAACGCCGAAGCGGGCAGCGACGAGGCGGGCGCTCGCCTGCGCGAGGTGCAGGTCGAGAGGCTGCTCGAGCCGGTGGGCGGAGCGGTGCCTCACTTCACCGTCACGCCCTACGTCGGCTGCCTCATCGGTTGCCGCTTCTGCTACGCGCAGACGCGCGTCGGCGAGGAGCGACGCCTGCTCGGGCTGCCCGACGTCGCGTGGGGCTCGTACCTCGCCGTGCGCGTCAACGCGGCCGAGGTGCTCGCGCGCGAGCTCGAAGCCGCGCCTCCGCGCCCGGTGAAGGTTTGCCCGATCGTCAGCGATCCGTACCAGTCGGCCGAGAAGCGCTACCGCGTCACCCGCTCGTGCCTCGAGGCGCTGCACGCCGCGCGCGAGCCGCGCGCGGTGCTCGTGCTCACGCGCTCGGCGCTCGTCCTGCGCGACATCGATCTGCTCGCGCGCATGGCGAGGCCCTACGTCGGCGTGTCGCTGCCGACCCGCGACGACGAGGTGCGCCGGCATTTCGAGCCGCGCGCCGACAGCGTCGAGGCCCGCCTCGAGGTGCTCGCGCGCTTCCGCGCGGAGGGCGTGCGCACCTTCGCCGTCGTGCAGCCCATCCTGCCGGGCCCGATCGACGCGCTCGCCGACGCGCTCGCTGCGCGCGTCGACTCGGTGTGGATCGACGTGCTGCAAGGCGTGCTCGGCGCCGCCGGCGACTTCGAGGGGCGCTGGGCCGAGTCGCAGCACGAGGCGTGGCAGCGCGCGCGCGCCGCCGAGCTCGCCGCGAAGCTCGAGGAGCGAGGCGTCGCGATCTGGCGCGGCGACCTCCCCCCCGACGTCATCGAGTGAAGAGCTCGATCGTTCAGCGCTTCCCGACCGTGCGCCCCACGATTCAGCGCTTGCCGACCGTGCGCCCCGCGATTCAGCGCTTGCCGACCGAGGCCTGCGCGGCTGCGAGGCGCGCGATGGGGACGCGGAACGGCGAGCACGAGACGTAGTCGAGCCCCGCCTCGTGGAAGAAGCGGATCGAGGCCGGGTCTCCGCCGTGCTCGCCGCAGACGCCGAGGCCGAGCTTCGGGTTGGCGGCGCGCCCCTCCTCGCAGGCGCGACGCACCAGCGCGCCGACGCCCGCGACGTCGACCGAGCGGAACGGATCGGCCGCCAGCAGCCCCTGCTCGACGTACGTGCCGAGGAAGCGCCCCGCGTCGTCGCGCGAGAGGCCGAGCGTCATCTGCGTGAGGTCGTTGGTGCCGAACGAGAAGAAGTCGACCACGTCGGCGATCGAGCCCGCGAGCAGCGCCGCGCGCGGGATCTCGATCATCGTGCCGAACGACCAGTGCACCGTGCGCCCCGCAGCCGCGAACACCTCGGCGGCTGCCGCCTCGACGATCTCGCGCATGCGCACGACCTCCTCGCGCGAGATGACGAACGGGACCATGACCTCGGGGTGCACGTCGACGCCCTCGGCGGCGAGCTTGCAGGCGGCCTCGAAGATCGCGCGCGCCTGCATCGCGTAGATGTCGGGATGCGTGACCGCGAGCCGGCTGCCGCGGTGGCCGAGCATCGGGTTGGACTCGTGCAGCGCCTCGCTCGCCTCGACGAGCTCGCGCACCGTCTTGCCCGTGACGACGGAGAGGTGCTCGAACTGCTTGGGCTCGCGCGGCACGAACTCGTGCAGCGGGGGGTCGAGCAGGCGGATGACGACGGGGAACCCGGCGTTCTCGCGCAGGATCTCCTCGAAGTCGCTGCGCTGCATCGGCAGCAGCTTCGCGAGCGCGACGGCGCGATCGTCGGCCGACGCGGCCAGGATCATCTGGCGCACGGCGTCGATGCGGTCGTCGTTGAAGAACATGTGCTCGGTGCGGCACAGGCCGACGCCCGACGCGAGCCGCTTGCGCGCAGCCTGCGCGTCGCGCGGCGTGTCGGCGTTGGCGCGCACCGCGAGGTGGCGGGCGCCCGGGCGCGCGAGCGCCTCGTCGGCCCAGGTCATCAGCTCGTCGAACTCGCGCGGCAGCGGCGCCGGCACCATCGGGACGGTGCCGAGGTAGAGCGAGCCGGTCGCTCCGTCGACCGAGATGTGCTCGCCGGCGCGGATGACGACGCGCTCCTTCGGGCGACCTTGCTCGTCGTGCACGGTGACCGTGAGCGTGCCCGCCTCGACGTCGACCGCGAGCGCCGAGCAGCCCGCGACGCAGGGCTTGCCCATGCCGCGCGCGACGACGGCCGCGTGGCTCGTCATGCCGCCGCGCGCCGTGACGATCGCGCGCGCCGCGTGCATGCCGTGGATGTCCTCGGGCGACGTCTCGTCGCGCACGAGGATGACGGCCTTGCCCTGCCCCGCGCGGCGCTCGGCCTCGTCGGGGTCGAACACGACCTCGCCAGTCGCGCCGCCCGGGCTCGCGGGCAGCCCGCGCGCGAGGAAGTGCTTGGGCGCGGCCGGATCGAGGATCTCGGCGAGGAGCTTCTCGACCGAGTCGGCGTCGACGCGCACGAGCGCCTCGTCGCGCGTGATGCGCTGCTCGTTGGCGAGATCGACCGCGATGCGGATGGCCGCGGGCACCGTGCGCTTGCCGGCGCGGCACTGGAGGATCCAGAGCTTGCCGCGCTCGACGGTGAACTCGATGTCGAGCATGTCGCGCATCGAGATCTCGAGGCTGTCCTTCACGCGCACGAGATCGGCGTGCATCGCGGGCATGCGCACCTCGAGCGACTCGGCGGCGCGGCCGGGCTCGTCCTTGCCGAGCGGCAGCGGCGTGCGCAGGCCGGCGACGACGTCCTCGCCCTGCGCCTGCGGGAGCCACTCGCCGTAGAAGCGCTTCTCGCCCGTGGACGGATCGCGCGTGAAGCAGACGCCCGTGGCCGAGTCGGCGCCGAGGTTGCCGAACACCATCGCCTGCACCGTGCACGCCGTGCCCCACGACGCCGGCACCTTGTTGAGCCTGCGGTAGGTGCGCGCGCGCGGGTTGTCCCAGCTCGAGAAGACGGCCGCGACGGCCGCCAGCAGGTGCTCGCGCGGGTCGGTCGGGAAGGGGTGGCCGAGCTCGGTCGCGATGAGCGCCTGGAGCGCGTCGCACGCCTTGGCGAGCTCGTCGGGGTCGAGGTCCGAGTCGGGGACGCGGCGGCGAAGCTCGTCGGCGCCGAGGCGGGTCGCGTCGATGCCGCGGCGCTGCGCGGTGGCGATGCGCGCGCGATCGACCTCGGCGTCGAGGCGCGTGCGCGACATGCGCAGCACGACGTCGCCGTACATGACGAGCAGGCGTCGCCAGGCGTCGAACGCGAACCTGCGGTCGCCCGTCTCCTTCGCGAGCGCCTCGGCGGTCACGGCGTTGGCGCCGAGGTTGAGGATGGTGTCCATCATGCCGGGCATCGACGCGCGCGCGCCCGAGCGCACCGAGACGAGCAGCGGCCGCTCGGGGTCGCCGAAGCGTCGCCCGCTGGTGGCCTCGAGCCACGCGACGGCGGCGTCGACCTCGGCGCGCACCTCGGGCGGCATGCCGCGCGCTGCGTCCCACGAGGCGCCGACCTCCGTCGTGATCGTGAAGCCCGGAGGCACCGGGATGCCGAGACGCGTCATCTCCGCGAGCCCGGCGCCCTTGCCACCCAGCAGATTGCGGTCCGCCCCACCGCCGTCCGCGCTGCCCTCACCAAACCGGTACACCCAGCGGGCCATGTTACGCGTTCCTCCGGAAGGCCGGACGCTACCACCGCCACGCAGCGCGGTGGACGCGCTCGCGCCGCGAACGAGCGTCGTGACGGCCACGAGACGCGGCGCAGGATCGGCCTCGGCGCGTTCGGCGCGCGGCGCGAAGCCGCGCAGGCGCGCGCCGCGCCGACTTGGTAGGCTGGGGCGATGCCGATCCTCCCCCGCGCCGACCTCAAGGTGGGCTTCGCCTGCAACAACCGGTGCGTATTTTGCGCGCAGGGCGACAAGCGCACGGAATGCGCGTCGATCCCGCTGACCGAGCTGGTCGATCGCCTCAAGTCGGTGCGCGACCGCACCCAGGGGCTCGTGCTCACCGGCGGAGAGCCCACGGCGTACAAGCACATCGTCGCGCTGGTCGAGGCCGCGACGCACCTCGGCTTCCACCCCATCCAGGTGCAGACCAACGGCCGCATGCTCTCGTACGAGGCCGCCATCACCGCGCTGCGGCGCGCGGGCGCCACCGAGTTCTCGCCCTCTTTGCACGGCTCGACCGCCGAGATCCACGACGGCCTCACGCGCGCGCCCGGCAGCTGGGAGCAGAGCGTCTCGGGCATCCGCAACGCGGTGCGCTCGGGCGCGGTCGTCGTCACCAACTCCGTCATCGCGCGCTCCAACGTGCACGATCTCCCCGCGCTCACCGCGCTGCTCGCGTCGCTCGGCGTGCGCCAGGCGCAGCTCGCGTTCGTGCACCCGGTCGGCACCGCCGAGCTTCTCTTCGACGAGGTCGTGCCGCGCCTGGCCGACGTGGTCGAGCCGGTGCGAAAGGCGCGCGACCTCGCGCGCGCCGCGGGCATGCGCCTGGTCACCGAGGCGATCCCCTACTGCTTCCTGCGCGGCATGGAAGAGCTCGCCATCGAGGACGAGATCCCGCACACGACCGTGGTCGATCTCGACGGCCAGATCGCCGACTACTCGGCGTGGCGCGAGGCCGAGGGCAAATCGCACGGCCCCCCGTGCGAGTCGTGCGCGGTGCGCGCGCGCTGCGAGGGCCCGTGGCGCGAGTACCCGGCCAAGTTCGGCTGGGACGAGTTCGTGCCGGTCGAAGCGGGCTGAGCCGGGCTCGCGCGCCTACGCGCGGCTCACGACGAGGTGCCGGTGTGCACGTAGTGCGCGCGCTCGCGCACCGTGACCCAGCGGTGGAACGACTCGATCGTGGCCGTGTCGTCCGACAGCAGCTTGCCGAAGAGGTAGTCCTGCAAGCCCTTGTGCACGTGGCACCACGCGCTGTCGCGCATGCGCCCGTGCAGGCTGCCCTGCGTCGCGTAGTTGAACACCGGGCAGACGCCGCAGTACGGCTTGTACGCGCACGTCACGCAGTCGGGCTGCGCGTCGAGGTTGGACGCGACCGTCATGGCGCGCACCGTCTCGTGGCGCACGAGATCGCGGTAGCGCGCGGTGCCGACCTCGCCGATCTGGAAGAACTCGTCGCCGGTGGCCGCGAGCATGCGCCCCTCGTCGCAGGTGTAGACGCGGCCGTTCCAGTTGTAGGCGATCTGCCCGATGCCCGCGCCGCACGGCGAGCGGATGTCGAGGTAGTCCGGGTCGTCGGGGGTGAGGATCTTGGTGAGGAAGATCGACGCGAAGCGCTCGAGCACCTGCACGCCCTGCTGGTTGAGCTTGAGGATGTAGTCGACCGCCTCGCGGTAGAAGTCGAGGTAGGCCTCCTGCGCGGTGCCGATCTTGCTGCCCGTCTTGGCCGCGAACCCGAACGGATCGACGGGGCGCAGGAACATCGCGCGGCACCCGAGATCGACGTACGAGTCGACGATCGCCTTGGGGTCGTGCAGCGTCTCCTTCGTCGTCGTGAGCAGCGCCTCGACGCGGTAGAGCGTCGGGTCGAGGCCCATCGCCTCGTAGCGCTGGTTCAGCTTCTTGATCCACTTGACCGCCTCGCCGTGCGCGCTGCCCGAGATGAGCTTGCGCTGCTTGTCGTGCAGCGCGGCGGGGCCGTCGATGCTGGTGCAGACCTGCACGCGGTTCTCGACGAGGAACGTCGCCTTCTCCTCGTCCATCAGCGCGAGGTTGGAGACGAGCGTGAAGTCGATCGCCTTGCCGTAGGCGCGGTTGCGCGCGATCGCGTACTCGACGATGTGCTTGACCACCGGGAAGTTGGCGAGCGGCTCGCCCCCCTGAAACTCGATGGTGATGCCGGGCGCCGTCGACGACAGCGCGAGGTCGACCGAGCGCTCGCCCGTCTCGATCGACATGTCGGTGTCGGTGCGGTCCATCTCCGCGCGGCTCGCGTGGCAGTAGACGCACGTCTCGTTGCACCGCAGCGTGACGACCATGATGTGGAGCTTGGGGCCCCACGACAGGTAGCGGTGCTTCTGCTGCACGCGGGCGGCGACGGCGTCGACGTCGATGGACGCGCGCAGAAAGTGGCGCTCGCGCAGCCGCGCCTCGAGCTCGGCGGGCATCTCGCTCGGGCGCTCCATGACCAGCGCGAGCTCGGCCTCCGAGAGGCCGATCCAGTCGCCCCAGGGGTTGGTCAGCAGCACGCGCCCGCCGACGGGGCGCACGCGCACGGGCACCAGCGGCGAGGGGTCCTTCGACGGCGACTTCGTGATCTGCGACAGCATCGGCGACTCCTGCCCGCTTGGGGGGCGCAACCCGACAATGTTACCAGGCCGACGGCGACTCTGCCTCGCGTTCTGCGCGGTCGCGGTCGATCCGCCGCGTCACTCGATCGGCCGACACGCGACCGATCCGCCGCGTCACTCGATCGGCCGACACGC
>CAITLX010000015.1 GCA_903893335.1 uncultured delta proteobacterium
CGGCGTCCCCGCGGTGGTCAACGTGGCGGGCGCGACGCTCGCGCTGCGCGACGGCGATCGTGTGCGCGTCGACGGCGCGAGCGGCCGGGTCGAGCTCGTCGAGCGAGCGGCGCGATGAGCGCGCTCCGCCTGCGTGCCCCGCGCGACGGCGCGCTCGGAGAGTTGCTCGCGGGCCTCGTGCCCGAGGCGCAGGCGGCGCTCCGCGAGGGGCGCGTGTTCGTCGGCCGTCGGCGCGCGACCGACCCCTCGTGGCGGGTGCGCGCCGGAGACGAGGTCGTCGTCCACTCGGCGCGCGCGGGCGACGCGGACGACGTCGTGCGGCTGCTCGACCGCCGCGACGGCGTCGTCGCCGCGTACAAGCCGGCGGCGGTCGCGAGCATCCCCGACCACCGTGGCGCGCGCGGCTCGCTGCTCGACGAGGCCGAGCGACTCTCGGGCGCGCGTCCGCTGCACGCCACCTCGCGCCTCGACGTCGGCGTGAGCGGCGTCGTGCTGCTCGCCGCCGACGACGCGGCGCGCGCCCGCCTCGCTGCGTCGCGCGAACAGGGCGCGTACCTGCGGCGCTACGTCGCGGTGGCGTCGCGCGCGCCGAGCCCGCCCGAGGGGGTGTGGGACGCGCCCATCGGCCGCGCCGCCGACCCGAGGCTGCGGCAGGTGGGGGGCCGCGAGCCGCAGCCGGCCGCGACGCGGTACCGCGTGGTCGCCGAGGCAGCCGGCGGGGCGGCGCTGCTCGCGGTCGAGCCCGCGACGGGGCGCACGCACCAGATCCGCGTGCACGCCGCCCACGCAGGCTGCGCGCTCTTCGGCGACGCGGCCTACGGCGGGCCCACCCGCGCGGTGGACGCGACCGGCGCGGTCACGAGGCTCGCGCGCATCGGCCTGCACGCGGCCTGGGTCGAGGTGCCCGCCGCCGACGGGTCGCGCTGGCTCGTCGAGGCCGCTCCGCCGGCCGACTTCGAGGCGGTGGCGCGCGCGGCGGGGTTCGACGCCGCGTCCGTCGCGCGGGCGCTCGCGCGGTGGTAAGCGGCAGCGATGCGCGCCGCAGCCTCCGCCACGCTCGTGCTCCTCGCCGCGGCGCTCCTCGGCTCGCTCGCCGTCGCGCAAGGAGCGCCCGGCGCCGACGCGGGCAGCCCCGCGACGCCGCAGGACGCCGGCGTCGACGACGCGGCCCCGCCGTCGCCGCCCGATCCTCCGCCGCTCGTCACGCGCCACCAGTGGATCTTCGACGTGCGCTGGCGCGACGCGGCCGTGTCGGTGCGCGGCGTGCGTCGCGTCGAGCTGGCGAAGCCCGCGCCCACCGCGCGCAACATGGGGCGCTTCGCCATCGAGCTGTGGGTCGGGCGCGAGCTGGTCGAGCGCGTGCGCTTCGAGCTTCCGCTGCTGGGCGGCGACGAGCTCTCGGGCAAGAAGCGCCCCTGGAACGCGCCGCCGAGCTTCGAGCGTCTGCTGACGACGAGCGCGGCCATCCTCGTGCCGCACAGCGCGCGCGCGACGCGGGCGGTGCTGCTCGACCGCGCGACCGGTCAGACGGTGGCGATCCCCTGGCCGCCGACGGAGACCGAGGCAGCCGACGCGGGGCCCGCCGACGGCGGCTGACGCGAAGGAGCGCGGGGTCAGGCCCGCGCCGCGAGCCTGGGCGCGGCGAAGCTCGACCAGTCGATCGTCGGCACCTGCTCGTCGGCCACCGCGTACTCGACCGAGCGGCGGGGACCGATGACGTCGCCGCCGATCTCGACCTGCACCTCGCGGTCGTACTCCATGCGGCAGCGCCGCAGCAGCCAGTGGTGGTCGAGCGCGAGCGGGTGCGCGCCGCGCCAGATGTTGGGGATGTTGAGCGTCGCCTCGAGCACGCTCGCGGCGTAGATGCGCACTTCCATGCGCCCCGGCATCGCGCCGACGAAGGGGAACACCTTCATGCCGAGGCCGAGGGTCGAGGTCGTGCCGCAGCCGGCCACGCTGCCGGGGCCCTCGTAGAGCACGGTGCCGTGGCCCGCGCCCTCGATGCGCACGGGCTTGCCGTGGCGATCGATGACGCGCGGCTCGTCGTCGAGCGAGACGAGGCGCACGCGCGGGGCGCCGTTGCCGCGCATCTGGTTGGGGATGGTGCGGGTGAACAGGCTGCGCATGTAGCCGAGCACGCCCGCCTTGGTCTGGCTCTCGAGGTTGCCGTGCTCGGCGACCATGCGCTGGTAGTCGGCGACGATCTCGGCGTCCCAGCCCGAGCCGGCGAACGGCGTCAGGCGCCCCTCGACCTCGATCATGCGGAACGCGCGCACCGGAGGGGCGACGTCGCCGAGCGCGGCGATGCGGCGGACGGCCGTCGCGACCGCGGGGGTGCGCATCTCGTGGGCCCAGGCGTTGCCCGTGCCGAGCGGCAGCACGCCGAACGCGCCGACGCGCACGCCGAGCGCGCGCATCTCGGTGAGCACGTTGACGGCGGTGCCGTCGCCGCCGCCCGAGAGCAGGACGCGGGGAGGGTGGGGCGCGACGGTGTCGCGCAGCCAGGCGCGCGCCTCGTCGAGCGTGCGCGTGAGCGCGATGCGGGCCTTGGGCAGGAGCGAGCGCACGAGGTCCGCGGTCTCTTCCGAGCCGCGCCGCGAACGCAGGTTGATGAGCACTGCGACGGTCACGCCTCAAGGGCGTAGCGCCGGCGCGCGGGCCCGACCGTCACGGCTCGGTCACGTCGCGCGCCCGGACGTGGCAAGCTGCCGCCGTGCGAACGGCGTTGCGCTGCTGGGGGCCGGTCGCGTTGGCGCTCGCGTCGGGCTGCGCCGGAGCGCAGCGCGCGGCTCCGAGCC
>CAITLX010000016.1 GCA_903893335.1 uncultured delta proteobacterium
GGCGCGCCGCACCGCCTCGGCCGCCGCGCGCTCGAGGAGCCGGGCGGCCGTGCGCCGCGCCGGCAACGCGCCGGACGACGGGCGCACGATCCACTCGCGCGACAGATCGCGGCGCGACGCGAGCGCGAACGCCATCGCGTCGATGCGGGTGCCCGCCGAGGTGGGCAGCGCGAGGCAGAGCGCGACGCGCGCCTTGAGGCTCGCGCCGGCGAGCCCCTTGCCGCTGCCGAGCGCCATGCACGTCGCCACGGCGGCGAAGGTGTCGGCCGTGCCGTCGTACGTCTGGGCGGCGACGCGGCGGCCCACCTCGCGCTTCTCGGGCGATGAGGGCAGCGCCGCGGCGATCTCGTAGAGCGCGACGGCCGCCGACTCGGGCGCGAGCCAGGTGAGGTCGTCGACCAGCCCGTCGGCGAGCGCCGTGCGCACCGCGGGGACGAGGGCGCCGGGGTGCACCCCCTCGAGCGGCCCGGGGCCGTCCATCGCGAGCGCCTGCGAGAGCGCAACGATGCTCTGCCGCCACGCGGCTCGGCGCTCGGCCGGGTCGGGGCTCGACGGCAGGTCGAGCAGCCCTTCGAGGAAGTAGGAGGTGGGGCGCACGTCGGCCGGACCGGAAGATAGTGCGCTCTCGGGCGCCGTGGGGCGAGTTCGACGCGCAAACCGTGCCGCCGGCGACCACCTGGGGCATGATCGCGCCGTCGTGCGGCCCCGGTTCGCTGTTGTCTGCGGCGCAGCGGCGGCCGCCTGGGCCGTGGGGTGCACGCACGCGCTGCCCGTGGGGCGACCGGCGGTCGACGCGGTGGAGCTCGAGGGGGTGCACGCGCTGTCGCGCTCCGACCTCGAGGACAGGCTCGCCACCGCCTCGAGCCCCCGGCTGCTCGGGCTCTGGAGCGGCGTGGTGTTCGACTACGAGGCGTTCGACCGCTGGGTGTTCGCCCGCGACCTCGAGCGCGTCGAGCGCTTCTACCGCGCGCGCGGGTTCTACGACGCGCACGCGCGCGCAGGGCGCGTCGAGACGCCGCGCGCCGGGCACGTGCGCGTCACCATCGTCGTCGAGGAGGGGACGCCCGTCACCGTCGGCGACGTGCGCATCGTGCGCAGGTGCGCGGAGGGCGAAGCGGAGTCGCGGCTCGAGTGCACCGTGGGGGGCGCGGGGCTGGTGCCGATCGATCTCGACGTCCCCTTCGAGGCCGCCGTCGCCGCGCGCCAGGCCGCGACCTCGGCGCTGCGGACGGGCCATGCCTTCGAGGAGGCCAAGTTCGCGAGCGCCGAGAAGGACGTCGCGCGCGTGCTGCACGACGCGGGCTTCGCGTGGGCCGAGGTCCACGCCGACGCGCGCGTGGACGTGGGCACGCACCGCGCCACCGTCGCGCTCGTGACGAAGCTCGGGCCACGCGCGACGTTCGGCGAGGTGACGCTCGTCGAGCGCGACCCCGACACGCACGCGGAGCGGCCTCTCACGGTGTTGCCCGAGGCCCCGCTGCGCACGGCGATCGACCTGCGACCCGGGCAGCCCTACTCGACCGCCGCGCTCGAGGACGCCGAGCGCGCCCTGCTCGACCTCGGCGTCTGCAGCTCGGTCGATCTGCGCCAGGACTTGGCCCACCCCGAGAGCGGGCGCGTGCCGATCCGCGCGGAGCTCGTGCCCACCAAGCTGCGCACGGTGCGGCTCGGCGGCGGCACCGAGCTCGACGTCATCCGCACCGACGTGCACGTGCAGGCGAGCTGGGAGGACCGCAACCTGCTCGGCGGACTGCGCAAGCTGAGCGCGTCGATCAAGCCGGGCCTCGTGCTCTACCCGACCAAGCTCCCCGACCTCGCGCGCCCCGAGCGCGCGCTGCCCGAGCAGAAGTCGCGCCTCGAGCTTCGCCAGCCCGGTTTCCTCGAGGCGCGCACGAGCGGCGTCGTGCGCGGCGAGTTCAACATCTACCCGGTGCTGCTCCAGACGCGCACCGACGCGACCGCGCCGATCCTCGGCTACCGCGAGCTTCGGGGCACCGTCGGCGTCGACCGCACGCTCGGCCCCGCGTGGCTCGGGGCCTACTACGGCGTGCAGGCGAGCTACCCCTTCACCTACGCCGGCGAGCTCGACGCCTCGCTCATGCGCGTCGTCGTCTCGTACCTCGAGCTGCAGACCCACCTCGACCTGCGCGACGACCGGCTGCACCCGCACCGCGGCGTGTACCTCGGCAACGACTTGCAGCTCGCCGGCGGGCCGCTCGGCGGCGACGCGGGCGACGTGCGCGTGCAGCCCGAGGTGCGCGCCTACGCGCCGATCTCGCGGCGCGTGACCTTCGCCGTGCGCGGGACGGTCGGGTTCCTCTTCCCGCGCGACTACGGCGGCACGCTCGGCGACGCCGTGCCCGCCGGTCGCGACGTGCAGCTCGTCTATTTCCGCGCGTTCTTCTCGGGCGGCCCCAACTCCAACCGCGGCTACCCGCTGCGCGGCGTCGGCCCACACGGCGCGGTGCCCTTCTACAACCCCGGCCTGCAAGCGCAGCAGATCGCGGCGCAGTGCGAGCCGGGCAGCGCCACCTTCGACGCCGTGCGCTGCGCGGTGCCGCTCGGCGGCCTCTCGCTCTGGGAGACCTCGGCCGAGGTGCGCCACCCGCTCGCCGGCAAGTTGAGCGGCGCTGCGTTCTGCGACGCCAGCGACGTGTCGACGGCGCTCGCGCTGCTGCGCATCGACCGCCCGCACGTGTCGTGCGGCTACGGCCTGCGCTACGACACGCCCGTGGGGCCGGCACGCTTCGACGTCGGCTGGCGCGTGCCCGGGCTGCAAGCGCTCGCGAGCGCCCCCGAGCGCAACGAGGGGGACGCCGGCACGATCTTCGGGGCCCCGATCGCCGTCGCGATCGGCATCGGGGAGGCCTTCTAGGTGGGACGCGCGGCGCGGGCCATCCGGGCGGTCGCGCAGGCGACCGGGCTCGTCGCGGCGTTCGCCGTGGCCGCCGTCGGCGCCGCAGCCGCGCACGCCAACCTCCCCGTCGCGCGCCGCCTCGTCGCCGCGGGCGCGACGCGAGCGCTCGCCGGGGTGTTCGAGGGGCGGGTCGTGATCGAGCGCATCGACCAGATCGGGTGGCGCGGCGTCTCGGGCGTCGACCTCACCGTGGACGACCCACGCGGCCGCCGCGTCGTCGCCGCGCACCACGTCACCGTGCAGCTCGACCGCGCGCTCGCGTCGGCTGCCTGGGCGCTCGCTCTCGACGCAGGCCACGCCACGCTGCACCTGGCGCGCGCGCGCATCGAGGACGCCGACGTCGTGCTCGACCCCGACGCGGCCGGGGTGCCCTCGCTCGCGCTGGCGTTCGTGCCGCGGCAGCGCTCAGCCGGGGCGGCGACCGCGACGGCCGCGACTCCCACGGTCGCGGTCGAGATCCCCGAGCTGCGGATCGCGCGCGCGCACGTCACGGGGCGCACGCCGGGCCTCGACACGCCCCTCGACGCCGAGGTGCGCCACGTGCGCGCCGAGGTTCACGTGGCGCACGACGCGCACACGCGCGTGCGCGTCGACGGCGCGAGCCTCGGCGCGCGGTCGCTGCTCCCTCCGAGCGGCATACGCGGCACGGTCGACGTCGAGGTCGATGTGCCCGCCACGGGGGGGCCGCCCGCCACGACGTGGGTGCGCTTCGCGGGCAGCGCGGGCGATCTGCTCGGGACGGCGTCGGCCTCGGTGCGCGGCGGGGATCTCGACGCGCACCTCGACCTGCCCGCGCTCGCGCCCGAGGCCGCAGCGGCGCTCGTCGCCGGCCTCGCGCTCACCTCCCCCGCCGCGGTGCGCGTCGACGCCGA
>CAITLX010000017.1 GCA_903893335.1 uncultured delta proteobacterium
CGGCGAGCTTGGCGGCGGCGGTATTCACGCCGTCGGCGTCGGTCTTGAGCCACGCGTTGACGAACGCACGCCACGCGTCGCCGACCGCGCCGCGAACCTCGGGCGAGAGATCGGCGGGCGGATCGCGCTTCTCGGCGAGCAGCAGCATCGAGCCAGGCACGGGCTCCTTGCCGTCGGCGAACATCACGTCGGCGATCGTGTGCCACGGCTTCTGCGTGTTGCCGTCGCCGCGCGGGACGATCTGCATGCGCGCGAGGAGAAAGCGCGGGTCCTTGACGGCGAGCGCCGACTCGATCGCGTCCATGGACTTCGCGGTGCGCACGAGATCCTGCTGCATCTCGCGCAGGACCTTGAGCACGCCGGGCCGCGAGAGCATCGTCCCGGAGATCAGGCCGCTGGCGCGGAACGCGTCCATGCGCGTGCGCGTTTCGGGCAGGAGATCGTCGGCGAGCACCGCCTCGGCGATGCGCGCGCGCGGGCCCGCGCTCTTGACGTAGATCACGTCGGCGTCGCGGTACGCGTCGGGGCGCAGCACCATGTCGATGTAGGTGAAGAGCGGCGGCCGCCCCGCGATCTCCTTCGGCCCTGACACAGCGCTCATGAGCTCGCTTGCGAGGCTCGACATGCTCTTGAGCCGGCCGTCGTTCTGCACGGCGACCGTCGCGAGCGGCGTGAGGTCGACGCGCTGTGCGAACGGCGTATCCGCCGGCGCATCCGCCGACGCATGGCCGCGCGCGGGCTGCGCGAAAACGACGCCGCATGCGATCACGCAGGCCGTCGCCAGACGCGTGCGTAGTGCGTTCATCCAGCGCTTCATGGCTGCACCTGCCTTCCGCCGTCGCGACCGCGGCCGAGGCCCGCGAGGACCTCGTCTTGCCGACGACGCTTGATCACGGGCTTGACGTAGAACGCGTAGATCATGCCGAGCACCGCGATGCAGCAACCCGCGAGCTGCACATGGACGCCCACGCGGTTGCCAACGCCGAGCACGGTGTAGTTGAGGCCCGCGCTCGCGGTGCCGTCCTCGGCCTCGGGGCTCGCGCGGCTGCGCGCGGCGATCGTCGCGTCCGCGCTCGCCGCGCTCGTGTGCCTGCCCTGGACGGCGCGCAACTGCGTGCGCATGCACCGCTGCGCGCTCGTCAGCGTGAACGGCGGGTGGAACCTGCTCATCGGCTCGGCCGAGGGCGCCACCGGCGCGTGGTCTCCCGTCGAGGTGCCGCCGGCCTGCGCGACGGTGTGGGACGAGGCCGCCAAGGACGCGTGCTTCGGCGACGCCGCCCGGCGCGAGATCGCCGCGCACCCCGCGCGCTTCGCGGCGCTCGTGCCCCGCAAGCTCGCGACGACCTTCGACTACGCAGGCGCGGCCGGCTGGTACCTGCACGAGGCCAATCCCGCGGCGTTCAGCGCCCGCGCCAAGCTCGTGCTCAGCGCCGTCGAGACGGCGTTCGTGCGCCTCGCGTGGCTCGCCGCGAGCGTGGCCGCCGCGCGCCTCGCCGGCCCACGCCGCAAGCTCCGGGGCATCGTCGCTGCGCTCGCCGCCCTCTGCTTCGTGACCGAGCACGCGTGGTGGGGCGTGGCGCTGCTCGTCGTCGCACTCGTCGCGCTCGGCAGGGCGCTGGCGCGAGCCCCCCTGGTGGTCACGGCCACCGTGGCCACGGTGGTGGTCACGGCCCTGACGCACGCGGCGTTCTTCGGGGCCGGGCGCTACGGGCTCGTGGTGTTGCCGCTCGCGACCGCGCTCGCCGCGCTCGCGTTCGACGCGCGCCGAGGCGCCGCCGCGCCCCTTTTGACAGGCTCGCCCGAGACCGCGATACTGGAGGTCCGGGAGGGAGCCGGAGAACGATGTCCCTGATCGAGACCGAGGAAGCGGCGCGGCGTCTGGCGCGCGCCATCGCGAGCGACCTGTCCCTCTACAACGAGGACAAGATCGTCCAGGGCATCCAGCGCGACGATCTCTTCACGGCGATCCACGACGAGATCGAGGAGGGGCGCACGCTCTACAAGAGCCGCGTCTCGCCGACGCTCTACGGTCGCAACTTCTACGATCGCGCCCTGGTCGACATCATCGTCAAGTCGAAGGCGAGCGTGAAGTCGAAGCTGTGGTGATCGCCGCAGGCCGTGACGTCGAAGCTGTGGTGATCGCCGCGGGCCGTGACGTCGAAGCTGTGCGGGTCGCCCTGGGCTGCGACTGCGCGGCGAGCGTGCCGCGGGCGTGACGGTCGAGCGCTTTCGCGTCGAGCCCGGCGCGCCCAAGGACCGCCTCGATCGCCTCGTGGCCGACCGCTACGCGGGCGCGGCGACGCGCGTCTCGCGCGCCGAGGTCCAGCGCTGGATCGACGCAGGCCGCGTGCGCGTCGACGGCAACGTGGCCAAGTCGTCGTCGGTCGTGCGCGGGGGCTGCGAGGTCGAGGTCGACCCGCTGCCGGCTGCGGCGAGCGAGCTCGTGCCCGACGCCTCGGTGGCGTTCGGCGTCCTCTACGAGGACGCGCACCTGCTGGTGGTGGACAAGCCGACGGGCCTCGTCGTGCACCCGGCGCGCGGACACTGGTCCGGCACGCTCGTGCACGGGCTGCTGGCGCGAGGGTCGTTCGATCGCGCGCGCTGGGGCGCCGAGGAGGGCGACCCGATCGAGCGGGTGCGCCCCGGCATCGTGCACCGCATCGACAAGGGCACCAGCGGCCTGCTCGTGGTCGCCAAGGACGAGGCGGCGCGCGAGGGGCTCAAGCAGCAGCTCGCGGCGCACACCGTCGAGCGCGTGTACGAGGCGATCGCCGTGGGCTCCACGCCGGCGGCCACCTACGAGACGCTGCACGGGCGGCACCCGCGCGATCGGCTGCGCTTCACCTCGCTGCTGCTCGCGGGCAAGCGCGCGGTCACGCACGTCGCGCGGCTCGAGTCGCTCGCGTCGGGCGCCGCGACGCGCGTCGAGTGTCGGCTCGAGACGGGGCGCACGCACCAGATCCGCGTGCACCTCGCCGAGCAGGCCCGCACGCCGCTGCTCGGCGACGCGCTCTACGGCAAGCCCGCGACCGACCCGCGCGTGCGCGAGGTCGAGGTGCGCCTCGGCCGACCGGCGTTGCACGCGCGCGTGCTCGGCTTCGTGCACCCGGTGACCGGAGCGTCGCTTCGCTTCGAGAGCCCGCTCCCGGCGGACCTGGCCGAGGCGCTCGCCGCGCTGCGCTGAAGGTCGAGGTCGCTCCGCCGGCTTCGGCGGCGCTCGCGTCGCCTCAGAAGCCGCAGGTCTTTCCCTGGTTCTGCTCGTGCAGCCAGGTGGCGAGCGGCGCGAAGTACTCGCGCAGCGCCGACGCGTCGGCGTGGTCCTCTCCCGAGATCGCCTTCATCGCCTCGGGCCACGGCTTGCTCGCGCCGAGCGCGAGCATGGCGGCGAGCTTCTCGCCCGCGGCCTTGTTGCCGTAGATGGAGCAGGTGTCGAGCGAGCCCTCGTGCCCGGCGGCCTTGCAGAGCGCTCGGTGGAACTGAAACTGGTAGATGCGCGCGAGGAAGTAGCGGACGTAGGGCGTGCTGCCGGGCACGTGGTACTTCGCGCCGGGGTCGAAGTCGGCCTCGCTGCGCGCGGTGGGCGCCGAGACGCCCTGGTATTTCCGGCGAAGCTCCCACCACGCGGCGTTGTAGTCCCCCTTCGCCGTCTTGCCCGAGAAGACGTCCCACCTCCACTTGTCGATGAGCAGGCCGAACGGCAAGAACGCGATCTTGTCGAGCGCCATCTTCATCTGCTGGTTGATCGCGGCCTTGCGGTCGTCGGGCGCGGCGTCGAGCAGCCCCACGCTCTTGAGGTAGGCGGGCGTCACGCTGAGCGCGAGGGTGTCGCCGATGCCCTCGTGGAAGCCGTCGTTGGCGCCCGTCTGGAAGAGCGCGGGGAGCTTCGTGTACGCGTGGAAGTAGTAGTCGTGGCCGAGCTCGTGGTGGATCGTGACGAGATCCTCCTCGGTGGGCTCGATGCACATCTTGATGCGCAGGTCGTCGCTCCAGGTCACGTCCCACGCGCTCGCGTGGCAGACGACCTCGCGGTCGCGCGGGCGGGTGAGCTGCGAGCGCTCCCAGAACGTCTTGGGCAGCGGGTCGAGGCCGAGCGAGGTGAAGAAGCGCTCGCCGTGCCGCACCATGTCGACGGGCGACACCTTCTTCTCGACGAGCTTCTTGCCGACGTCGAGCGAGGGCTGGCCGCGGTAGGGCTCGACGAGATCGTAGATGTTGTTCCACTCCTGCGCCCACATGTTGCCGAGCAGCTGCGAGGGGATCGGCCCGCCGTCGGGGATGCGCGCCTTGCCCCAGCGCTCCTGGAGCTTCGCGCGGACGTAGCAGTGCAGCTCGTCGTAGAGGGGCTTCACCTCTTGCCAGAGCCGCTCGAGGTCGGCCTCGAACGCCGCGGGGGGCATGTCGTAGCCCGAGCGCCACAGCGCCCCGAGATCGTCGAAGCCGATGGCGCGCGCCCCCTCGTTGCCGAGCTCGACGTAGCGCGCGTACTTCTCGCGCAGCGCGGGGGCGATCGCGTGCCAGCCCGTCCACGCCTCGGTCAGCTCGTCCCAGTCCTTGCTCGTGCGCAGCACGCGCGAGAGCTCGTCGAGCGTGAGGCAGCCGTCCCCCTTCGCCGCGCCCTTCGCGCCGGGCTTCGCGGCGCGCTTGCCGAGCGGCGTCGTCGGCGCGGGGCAGTACTTGCCCTTGCCGTAGGCGCTCTGCATCGCGGCCTCGATCTGCGCGAGCTCGGAGCGGCGCGCGGCGTCGACCGGCGCGGGCACCGTCTGCGCGAGCTTGAGCAGCCAGAGCTGCCGCGCGACGTCGTCGGGCAGCTTCACGCCGTCGAAGCGCGCCGCGTCGTGGATGGCCTGCGTGACGTAGGCCGCGATGGCCTCCTCGCCCGCGGCCGCGAGCGCCTCGGTGTCGTCCGTGATGTACGTCTGGCTGACCCAGCCCGAGCGATCGCGCGCGATCCAGAGCGCGCGCAGGTCGGCGTCGGTCTTCGCGAGGAACGCTCGCGCGTCGTCCGCCGTGGGCCTCGCCGGAGCCGGGGGCGTCGCAGCCGCGGCAGCGGCAGCAGGCGGCGGGCTCGCGACGGGCTGCGTGGACGCGCCGCACGCAGACGCGAGCGCGGGGAGCAGGGCGGCGGAAAGGGCGATCGAGCGCAGGCGCATGCGGGAGTCCTCCGGGCTTCGGCGGCCAACGTCGTACACCGGCGCCGCGCCCCTCGGCGCCGAAATGCGCAGCGCGCCGGTGTGCCCCGGCGCCGCCCCGGCCGGCTGCTACCCTTGTGTGCGGGAGGGTCGAATGGGGCTGAAGATCGACCAGGACCACGCGCGGTTCCGCGGCATCGTGCGCGGCAAGATCCGCCAGAACCTCCGCCAGTACATCTCCCACGGTGAGTTCATCGGCCGGAAGGGGAGCGACACGGTCAGCATCCCGGTCGCGCACATCGACATCCCCCGCTTCCAGTTCGGCGACCGGCAGCGAGGCGGCGTCGGCCAGGGCGCGGGCGAGCCGGGCGATCCGATCGGAGGAGGCGAGCCGGAGCCCGGCGACGGGCAGGGCGCGGCCGGGAGCGAGCCGGCCGACCACGCGCTCGAGGTCGAGGTCACCCTCGACGAGCTCGCGGCGATCCTCGGCGAGGAGCTCGAGCTCCCGCGCATCGAGGACAAGGGCAAGAGCCGCCTGCGCTCGAAGAAGGACCGCTACACCGCCGTGCGCCGCGTCGGCCCCGAGTCGCTGCGCCACTTCAAGCGCACCTACCGCGAGGGGCTCAAGCGCATGATCGCCGCGGGCACCTTCCGCCCCGATCGCCCCGTCGTGGTGCCGGTGCCCGAGGACAGGCGCTTTCGCTCGTGGAAGACGGACCGCGAGCCGGTGGCGAACGCGGTCATCGTCTACATGATGGATGTGTCGGGCTCGATGGGCGACGAGCAGAAGGAGATCGTGCGCGCCGAGTCCTTCTGGATCGACACGTGGCTGCGCAGCCAGTACCAGGGCCTCGAGAGCCGCTTCATCGTCCACGACGCGGCCGCGCGCGAGGTCGATCGCGAGACGTTCTTCCACACGCGCGAGTCGGGCGGGACGATGATCTCGAGCGCCTACAAGCTCTGCCTCGAGCTGCTCGAGGAGCACTATCCGGCCGACGAGTGGAACGTCTACCCGTTCCACTTCTCCGACGGCGACAACTGGTCGGTGGACGACACGCGCGCGAGCATCGAGCTGCTCGACCAGCACCTGCTGCCGCGGGTCAACCTCTTCGGCTACGGCCAGGTCGAGAGCCCGTACGGCTCGGGGCAGTTCGTCAAGGATCTGCGCGAGGCGCTCGGGCACGACGCGCGCCTCGTGACGAGCGAGATCCGCGACAAGGATGGCATCGCGCAGTCGATCAAGGACTTTCTCGGGAAGGGGAGGTGACGCGTGTCCGAGTTCGCGCTCTCGACCTCGCTGCCCGCCTACCTCGCCGACGTGCAGCGGCGCGTCGAGGAGGTCGCGCGCGGCTTCGGCCTCGACTTCTTCCCCATCGCCTTCGAGATGCTCACCTACGACCAGATGAACGAGGTCGCGGCGTACGGCGGCTTCCCCAACCGCTACCCGCACTGGCGCTTCGGCATGGAGTACGAGCAGCTCTCGAAGAGCTACACGTACGGCCTGTCGAAGATCTACGAGATGGTCATCAACTCGAACCCGGCCTCTGCCTACCTGCTCGAGGGAAACTCGCTCGTCGATCAGAAGCTGGTGATGGCGCACGTCTGCGCGCACGTCGATTTCTTCAAGAACAACTTCGCCTTTCGCGTCACCGATCTCGACGCCGCCGGGCGCATCGATCCCGTGGCTGCGCCCGCGGGTTACGACCCCGACCGCCGCTGGATCGACAAGATGGCCAACCACGGCTCGCGGGTGCGACGCCTCGCGGGGCGGCACGGCATCGAGAAGGTCGAGGCGCTCGTCGACACGTGCCTCTCGCTCGAGAACCTGATCGACCCCTGGGCGCCCTTCGCGGGTCGCCCGGTGCCCGCGTCGCCGGACGAGGAGCCCGCGGCGATCGAGGTGCCTCGGCTGCGCTCGAAGGGCTACATGGAGGCGTTCATCAACCCCGTCGAGTACCTCGACGCGCAGCGCAAGCGGCTCGAGGGGGAGCGCGCGCAGGCCAAGCGCTTCCCCGAGCGACCCGCGCGCGACGTGCTCGGCTTCCTGCTCGCGCACGCGCCGCTCGAGCGCTGGGAGCACGAGGTGCTCGAGGTCGTGCGCGAGGAGGCCCTCTACTTCTTCCCGCAGATGCAGACCAAGATCATGAACGAGGGCTGGGCCTCGTACTGGCACTCGAAGATCATGACCGAGCGGCTCCTCGATGCGTCCGAGATCGTGGACTACGCCGACCACAACGCCGGGGTGCTCGCGGTCTCGGGGGGGCGGCTCAACCCCTACAAGCTGGGCCTCGAGCTCTACCGGCACATCGAGGAGCGCTGGAACCGAGGGCAGTTCGGGCGCGAGTGGGAGGCGTGCGACTCGCTCGAGCAGAAGCGCGATTGGGATTTGCGCCTGGGGCTCGGCCGGCAGAAGCTCTTCGAGGTGCGGCGCCTCTACACCGACGTGACCTTCATCGACGAGTTTCTCACGCCCGAGTTCTGCCTCCAGCAGGGGCTGTTCAGCTTCGGCTGGTCGGGGCGCGCCGA
>CAITLX010000018.1 GCA_903893335.1 uncultured delta proteobacterium
AGCGTGCCGTCGGCCGCGACCTCGAACAGGTGCCCGTCGGTGTCGGCGCACACCAGCGTGTTGCCGTTGGGCAAGCGCTGCGCGCTGCCGCCGATGTGGCTGAAGAACGCGGTGGGCGTCTTCGAGCGGTACGACCAGACGATCTGGTTGGAGACGTTCTTCGGCACCTTGTCGTCGTTGTTGGTGTTGACGGGCTGCACGCGCGTGTAGCTCGCCTCGGGGGGATTGACGTAGTGCCCGGTGTTGCTCTTGGAGGAGTCGAGGTACGGGTCGATCTCGAAGACATACGACTGCGGGGTGTGCTCGAAGAGCAATTGACCGTTGTTGAAGATGAGGAAGCGCCCGGCGCCGGGCAGCCCGTCGGGGATCCAGCTGATGTCGTGCGCGCCGCCGATCTGCTTGTGCCCCGCGGTCGCCACCGTCCAGTTCTGCGTGATCGAAGGGGGGTCGCCCTGGCCGTAGCGCGCCGGGTCGCCGAAGCGATAGAGGAAGTCGCCCGCGGCGCTGGCCGCTGTGGCGATGCTCGCGGCGGGGTCGCCGGCCACGAACGTCGCTCCGTGGTCGATGACGTAGAACTCGCCCTGCACCGAGTTGGTGACGATCTGGTCGAGCGCCTGGTTGTAATCGAGTGAATTGCAGTGCAACCAGTCCTTCTTCAGGGGGTTGCCCGGCATGTTGATGTTGATCCGCCCCGGGTAGTCGCGGACGGTCTTGCCGCTCGCCACGTGGTTCGGCTTGCTCGCGTCGAGGTCCTGCACGACGTGGTCGAAGAAGCGCCACTCCCACACGACGGTGCCCGCGGCGTCCACCTCGACGAGGGTGTCCATCTGCGCGCCGTCGTACGGCCCCTTGGCCGGGTCGGCGCCGGCGGCGATGGCCTCGGCCTGGGTGACGCTCTTGTTGGCGATGTAGAGCGTCGTGTACTGCTGGAGCTTCGGGTTCCAGATGCGCGTGAAGTCGTGGTGGGGCGAGTAGCCCGCGCGGCTCTCGGTGTACTGCCAGGTGACGTTGCCGTCCCAGTCGACGACCTGAAAGCCGCCGAAGCCGCTCGGGTCGTCCTTCGTGGCGTCGAGGAGGCTGCCGTCGTCGAGCAGGTGCGGGTTGGTGCCGACCTTGTCCCAGGAGTGCACGAGGCGACCGCTCATGTCGATGAGGTACGTCTTGCCGGCAGCCGCGAAGAGGGTGAGCCCCGCATACGCGCGCGACGCGTCCCAGTAGCGAAGCTCCGTCGGGCCTTGCAGGGTCTCGTAGGCGAGCGCGCCGCGCGACGCGGTGAGGGTGCACGCCGTCGCGAGGGCGGCGATCCAGTGTGTACGCATGAGTCGCTCCTTCGGGCGCCGTGCGGCGAGGGTCACCGGCGCGTGTAGGTCACAGTCATCGAACTCGTCGCGAGGGTGAGGCCCTCCAGGGCGCTCGTCAGTACGGCGCCGGTCACGCGGTCGGCCGACACGCCGAGCGCCGGTGGAGCGGAGAGGGCGTAGGCCGTGAACGTGTAGGCCTTGGCGCCCGGCCCCTGCGAGCAGGGCGGCGCATACGCGAGCGCGGGACCGTCGCTCGTGAGCCCCGCGGTGCCGACGCCAGCGGTCGCCTCGTCGAGCGAGGCGACGCTGGGTGCAATGCCGTACAGCACCCAGTTCCACTTCAGCCCGTCGAGCGCGACGGTGGTCATCATCACGGCAAGCTCGGCGGTCGCTTCGGGCGTGCCCGACCAGGCCAGCGGCGGGCTGCGCCCGGCGCCGTCGCAGGCGTAATCGACCGGGAGCGCGCCCCCCTCTCGAAACGCGGGGCTGGTGAGCACGAACGGTAGCGGTGTGGCGGCCTCGACCTCCGCCGCCGCATCGACGACCGCCACGTTCACGGCGTCGCCGGCGTCCGACGAGCCGCAGCCCATCAGCGACGCGGCGACGACGAGCGCGAGCGCAGCGCAGACTGTCATTGATCGCCCGCGTCGCTCGGAGGAGGAGCGCCGTCTTGCGGGGGCGGCGCGCCGTCCTGCGGAGGGGGCGGGCCACCGTCCTGCGGCGGCGGAGGACCGCCGTCGCCGCCGCCCGCGTCACCCTTGTCGGGTGCGCAGAAGCCGTCGGCCTTGCAGATCATGACCTCACCGGGCTTGGGCGCGCAGTCGGTGTCCACGGTGCAGCGCGGGGCGCACTTGCCGCCGCCAGCGCCGCCGACGCGGCAGCCGCAGCCCTGCGTCGCGTCGGGGGGA
>CAITLX010000019.1 GCA_903893335.1 uncultured delta proteobacterium
CCTGGGACGACACCTCGCGCGCTCTGCTCGAGCGCGCGGCGGAGGTGGACCCGTGGCCCGGTGACGACGACTACCGCCCCGACGCGTTCACCGCGGAGCTTGCGGTGCATTACCGCGAGACGCGCGATCCGAGGCTGCTCTACCTCTCGCTGGGCGTCACCGTCGAGCACGCGCACCACGACGACTACCGGCGCTACCTCGACGCGCTCGCGTTCGCCGACCGCTCGCTCGGCCGCATCCTCGACCACCTCGACGCGCTCGGTGAGCGAGGCCGACAGACCGCGGTCGTCGTCACCACCGACCACGGGCGAGCGGCGAACTTCAAGGGGCATGGCGCCGGCGACACGGAGTCGGGCCGAGTCTGGCTCGCGGCGGGCGGCGGAGGCATCGCGCCGGCGGCGACCTCGGAGACGGGCGCGCGCTGGTACCTCGGCGACGTCGCCCCCACCCTCCGCACGCTCGTCGGGCTCCCCGACGACCCGAGCGAGGGGGCGGGCGTGGCCATCGGGTCGCTGCTCGGCCACGACGCGCGGATCGCGAGCGCGAGCGACGCGCAGCGGCGCTTCTCTGACGCGCGCGTCACGGGCAGGTGACGGAATGCCGATCTTTCCGCGCGACCAGGCCCGGGCGCTTGCGGGCTGCTGCGCGCCCCCACTAGACCGACCCTCGTGATGCGCCAACCGATCGCCTTCGCTCTCTGCTGTGTGCTCGGAGCGCCCCTTGCCGGCTGCTCGTCGAACGCGACCGAAGAGGCCAGCGCCGGTGGCCCGGGGGCCATCGACGCGGGAGCGGGCGACGCGACGCCCCCCAGCAACGGCGGCCGCTGGCCGGCGTGCGACGCGACGGCCACGACCCAGCGCGTGTCGTTCGTGCACATGAACGACATGCACGGACACTACAACCAGACCCCCAATGGGGGCCCCGCCAACGTCGCGCGCATCCGGGGTCTGTTCGAGTCCGTGCAGCGGGACAACCCGTTCACGCTCTTCACCAACGGCGGCGACGACTACGAGAAGGGCTCGGTCGCCGAGCCGATCTCCCAGTACCAGTCGACGCGCGAGGTCTCCGCGGCGCTCGATTTCGACGTCCGCGTCATCGGCAACCACGATTTCGCCTGGAGCCAGGCGCAGCTGCTCGAGTACACCCGCGGTGACCGCGCGATCGTGCTCGCGAGCAACATCAAGTACATCGGCAGCGACCCGCAGAAGTACGGGGCGGTGCAGTACGCCGAGCTCACGGTCGGCTGCGTGAAGATCGGCTTCATGGGCGCCGTATCGGGCCCGTGGGACGACGAGAACAACCCGCTCTCCGCCGACTACTACAAGGAGTTCCCCACCGACCTCGACTTCGTCAAGGTGCACCGCGACCTCATCGCGGAGCACCGCAAGGACGTCGATCTCCTGGTGGCCATCAGCCACCTCGGCGTCGGCGACGACGCGGTCGTCGCGGCGCAGGCGCCTGGGCTCGACTTCATCCTCGGCGGGCACTCGCACACCGTCATGTTCAACCCCGAGGTCGTGGGAGGCACGGCGATCGTGCAGGCGGGCTCGTACGGCGGCTTCGCCGCTCACCTCGACGTCGACGTCGATCTGCAGTCGCGCAAGGTCTCCGGGTACAAGTACGAGCTGACCCCCGCGTCGCTGATCCCCGTCGCCTCGACGTCCGACGTCGCAGAGAAGCGGGTCGAGGCGATCCTCGACAAGTACGCCCCGCACGCCTTCGAGCCGATCGCACGCGCCAAGAACGTCACGCACGCGATCGACGCGGCGCGCTTCGCTACGGAGGGCGCGAAGCTCGCCTTGCAGGTGGACGCCGCGGCGATGAAGACCTCGGCGGTGTTCAACTCGGTCAAGGCTGGCCCGCTCAGCGAGCAGGACCTGTTCGACGTATTCCTCATCGAGCGCCAGCCGCCGGGGACCCCGGGCTGGACGTCCACGTGGACGGCGTCGATGACCGGCGCCGATCTGCGGAAGCTCGATGGGCTCTCGCCGACCGAGTGGGCCTGGCTGCTGCCCGCGACGATCGACGACGCGAAGTCGTACGTCGTGTCGCTGCCGCGCTTCGCGGCGACGCACCCCGAGAAGTACCTGCCGGCGGGCGTCGTGCTCGGCGACGTGAAGTTTGCGGCCGAGACGTGGGAGCTGCTCGAGGAGCAGGCCAAGGCTCGGACGCAGGGCTGTCGCTACCTCGACGTGGACGAGCCGCTCCCCGGCTGCGCGCCCTGACGATGCGCGCTCCGACGTCCGCGGTCGCGTGGGCCGCGGCGAGCGCGGTCGTGACGACGTGCATCGTCGCGGGCGCCCACCCGGCGGACTTCAGCGCGTTCTACGCCGAGGCGAGCGGTCGCGACCTGCGCGTCACGTTCGACCTGCACCCCAATGCGCTCCGCGAGGCGCTCGCTGGGCTCGACGTGGACGGCGACGGCAAGCTCGCCGCCGACGAGGTCGCGCGCGGCTCGGGCGAGATCGTGCGATTGCTCGACGAGGGAGTCCGGGTTGCGAGCGCAGGCGCTCCTTGTGTCGCCACCGCGACCCTGCCGGCGCGGTTGTTCGCCGGCGTGCGGGTCCAGGTCGAGCGCGTCTACACCTGCGACCGAGCGCCCGACGAGCTCACCTGGACCGTGCGCGCGCTGACGGCGATCGAGGGGGGCCACTCGTTTCTCGGTCGCACCCGCCTCGGCGCCGTCTACGACCAGTTCGTCTTCAAACCTGGCGCCGAGACGCACAGCGTCGCCGTCGCGCCGACGGTCCCGGGGAGCGCCGCCGACCCTCGGGCGGAGCCTGCGCGCCGCCCGAGCGGCCTCGGGTCGTTCTTCTCGCTCGGCGTGCGCCACATCCTCACGGGCATCGATCACCTGGCGTTCGTGCTCGCGCTCGTCTTCGCAGCGCGGCGCCTGCGCGATCTCGCGCTCGTGGTCACGTCGTTCACGCTGGCCCACAGCGTGACGCTCGCGCTCGGCGTCTTCGACCTGGTGCACGCGCCGGTGCGGCTGGTCGAGTCGCTCATCGCTGCGAGCATCGCGTGGGTCGCGCTCGAGAACGTCGTGCGGCGCGAGCCGCGGCACCGCGCGGCCGTCACGTTCGGCTTCGGCCTGCTCCACGGGCTCGGCTTCAGCGCGGCGCTGCGCGACATCGGGTGGCCACCGGGCGGCGTCGCGCCGGCGCTGTTCGCGTTCAACGCGGGCGTCGAGGCGGGTCAGCTCGCGGTCGTCGTGCCTGCGTTCCTCGTCGTGTCGCTCTGGCTGCGGGGGCGAGCGAGCGAGCGCGCGGTGGTTCGCGGGGTCTCCGCCGCGCTCGCCTGCGCGGGCGTGTACTGGCTCGTCGTACGCGCCCTCGGCTTCACGGCCTGAGGGCGGGCAGCCCTGTGCTCAGGCGCTGCGCAGGTGCCACGCGCGCGGGCGCGTGAAGGTCTCGATGCCGGCGGTCGAGAGCGTCAGGCCGATGCCCGAGTGGCCGCGCCCCGACCAGGGGAGGCGAGGGCTGACGCGATCGCAGCAGTTCCAGTAGACGCTGCCCGCCTGCACGCGCCCGAGCACCGCGCGCGCGCGGCGCTCGTCTGGAGTGTAGACCCCGGCGGTGAGGCCGTAGCGCGTGTCGTTCATCAACCGGACGGCCTCCTCGTCGCCGCGGACCTCCTGGATGCCGATGATCGGGCCGAAGCTCTCGTCGCGCATGACGGCCATCGTGTGATCGACCTCGGTGAGCACCGTCGGCTCGAACCAGTTGCCCGGTCGATCGATGCGGTGGCCGCCGAGGCGCACCGTGGCGCCGCGGGCCTTTGCGTCGGCGACCTGCGCCTCGAGCACGTCGAGCTGGGCGGCGCGCGCGAGCGGCCCGAGGTAGGTCGCCTCGTCCTGCGGGTCGCCGACGGCGAAGCCTCGAACGGCGGTGACGAACGCGTGGACGAACGGGGCATAGACCCGTTCGTGGACGTAGATGCGCTCGACCGAGCAGCAGCTCTGCCCGGCGTTGTACATCGCGCCGTCGGCGAGCGACTCGGCCGCCGCGGCGATGTTCGCGTCGTCGCACACGTAGGTCGGGTCCTTGCCGCCGAGCTCGAGCTGGAGCTTGATCATGCGCGGGCCGACCGAGGCGGCGATCTTCGCGCCGGTCGCGTACGAGCCGGTGAAGAAGACGCCGTCGATGTCCTGCTCGACGAGCGCCTGGCCGACCGCTCCGCCCCCGATGACGGGCACGAACACGCCGACCGGTACGCCCGAGGCGTGCAGCAGTCGGGCGATGTGCAGCCCCGTCATCGACGAGAGCTCGGAGGGCTTGTAGACGACCGCATTGCCGGTCAGCAGCGCCGGTACGAAGACGTTGCCGCCGACGAAGTAGGGGTAGTTCCACGCCGACACGTTCGCCACGACGCCGAGCGGGTCGTGGTCGAGCTGCTCGGTCATGCCCCCCTCGGCCCACACCGTCTGCGTCGCGAGCACGGCGTCGGTGTGCCCGAGGAAGAAGTCGATGCGCCCGAGCAAGCCATTCAGCTCGTTCTTCGACTGGCGGATCGGCTTGCCGACCTCGAGCGTCAGCGTCTGCGCCAGGGCGTCGAGCTCGGCGACGATTGCGGCGCGAAAGCGCGCGATGCACGCCTTGCGCTCGGCGAGCGGTGTGGCGGCCCAGGCGGGCTGCGCGCTGCGGGCGAGCGCGGTCTTGGCGGCGACGCTCGCGGCGTCGTCGGCCGAGAGCTCGGTGATGGCCGCGCCGGTCGCGGGATTGAAGACTTGCAGGTGGGGCATCGTCGTCCGTCGATCGGGGGCCGGTCAGAGGGCCCGGAGAAAGAGTCGCTCGAAGTCCGCCGCGGTGCACGGCCGAGGGTTGGTC
>CAITLX010000020.1 GCA_903893335.1 uncultured delta proteobacterium
CGAGTGCGACGTCGGCGCGGGACCGGAGGGGCCCGGAGCGCGCGGGGGGGGCCCCGCAGGCATCGGGCGACCGCCGCCCGAGGGCCCACGCGACGGTCCACCGCCGCCAAGCCGACGCTCGAGGTCGGCGAGCTTGGCGACGAGATCATCGACCGGCAGCAGCGCGGGGCGACGCGCGATGCGCACGAGCGCCATCTCGAGCGCGGCGCGGGGCTGACCCGAGCGCGCCACGTCGTCGAACGACCGCGCGAAGCCCTGGTGCAGGCGCACCAGATCGTCGACCGTCACGGTGTCGGCGATGGCGCGCGCGGCGCGCGCCTCGTCGTCGGGCAGATCGAGCAGGTCGCCGGGCTCCTTGCACACCTTCGAGACGACGAGATCGCGCAGGTGCGCGAGCAGATCGCGCGCGACGTGCACGAGGTCGAAGCCGTCGTCGGCGAGCCGCGCGAGCACGCGCAGGCACTCCTCGGCGTCTCCGACGACGAGCGCCCGAGCGAGCTCGGCGAGCACCCCGCGCCCGGCGACGCCGAGCACGCGCGCGACCTCCTCGCCGACGAGGTTCGAGCCGCCCCACGCGATCGCCTGGTCGAGCAGGCTCATCGCGTCGCGCATGCTGCCGGCGGCCTCGCGCGCGACGATCTGCACCGCGGCGTCGTCGGCCACGATGGCCTCGGCCGCGAGCACCTCGCGCAGGCGCTTGGCGATGGTCTGCGTGCCGATGAGCTTGAAATCGTACCGCTGGCAGCGCGAGAGGATCGTGACGGGGACCTTGTGCACCTCGGTCGTCGCGAAGATGAACTTCACGTGCGGCGGGGGCTCCTCGAGCGTCTTCAAGAACGCGTTCCACGCGTTCGCCGAGAGCATGTGCACCTCGTCGACGATGTAGATCTTGAAGCGGTCGCGCTGCGGGCGGTACGGCAGCGTCTCCTGCAAGCGGCGGATGTCGTCGACGCCGGTGTAGCTCGCCGCGTCGATCTCTTGCACGTCGACGTCGCTGCCGGCCGCGATCTCCATGCACGCCGGGCACACCAGGCAGGGGCTCGCGGTCGGGCCCTTGGCGCACGAGAGCGCCTTGGCGAGGATGCGCGCGCTGGTCGTCTTGCCGACGCCTCGGACGCCGGTGAAGAGGAACGCGTGCGCGACGCGGTCGGTCGCGATGGCGTTCGCGAGCGTGCGCGAGACGTGGCTCTGCCCGACGAGGTCGTCGAAGGTCTGCGGGCGCCACTTGCGCGCCAGGACGAGGTAACTCACCCGGGCGGAGCTACCCCAACGCGCACGCGGCGGCCAGGGGCAGGCGACGCGCCGACGGGCGCCGCGTCACGCGCCGCGCAGAAACGCCGCGTAGGCCCGCTCGTCGGCCGGGCGGCCGAGGAAGCGCGCCACGAGCGAGGCCTCGTCCTCGCTGCCCCCGGGCGCGAGCACGTCGCGGCGGTACGCGGCGGCCACGCCCGCGTCGAGGAAGCCCGCGCGCTCGAACGGCCCGAGCACGTCGCGCGCGATGGAGAGCGCCCACTGGTAGCCGTAGTAGCCGGCGTCGTAGCCGACGAGGTGGCCGAAGGTCGCCTGGAAGTGCGTCCCCTCGACGAACGCGAACGGCAGCTGCGCCTCGAAGATCTCGCGCAGCACCGCGCTCGTGTCGAAGCCGGCCGGGCGCGTGTGGTACTCGAGGTCGAGCGTCGCGAGGAAGAGCTGGCGCTGCGTCGCGAGCGCCCTGCCGAAGCCGCGCGAGCCGACGAGCGCGCCGAACAGCGCGTCGGGGATGGCCGCGCCCGTCTCGTGGTGGCGCGCGAAGCCGTCGAGCGCCTCGCGGCGGAACGCCCACTCCTCGAGCATCTGCGAGGGCACCTCGACGAAATCGCGCGCGGTGGCCGTGCCCGAGAACGCCGCGAGCGGCGACGCGGTGAGCAGCTGGTGGAGCACGTGTCCGAGCTCGTGCAGGAACGTGACGACGTCGTCGTGCGAGAGCAGCGCGGGGGCCGCGCCTCCGGGGCGTGGGAAGTTGGCGACGAGCGCCGCGGTCGGCACCGCGCGCGAACCGTCGACGCGGCGGAAGCTCGGGCGGACGCCGAAGACGGCCGCGTGCTTGTACTTCGAGGGGCGCGGGTAGAGGTCGAGGTAGAGGCGCCCGAGCGTGCGGCCGTCCTCGTGCGCGTCCCACACCTCGACGTCGGGGTGCCACGCGTCGACGTCGGCGCGCCGCCACGCGATGCCGAAGAGCCGCCCGGTCAGCGCGAGCAGGCCCGCCTGGACCGCGCGCACCTCGAAGTGCTGCGCGAGCGCCTGCGAGTCGAGCGAGAAGCGCGACGCGCGCACGCGCTCCTCGAGGTAGATGCGGTCGCACGGCGGCAGCTTGTCGCCCGCGCGGCCCCCCAGCGCCACGTGCTCGGCCTCGAGCGCGGCGAGCTCGCGCGCGGCCGGCGCGCGCACCGCGTCGGCGACGCTCGCGAGGAACGCGCGCACGGCCTCGGGCGTCTTCGCCATGCGCGGCTCGATCGCGTACGCGGCCCAGCTGGGGTAGCCGAGCAGGTGCGCCTTGTTCTCGCGCAGGAGGAGCATCTCCTCGAGCAGCGGCACGTTGGCCTCGGCCGCGCGGTCGTCGAACTTTCGGTACAGCTCGAGCGCGCGTGGCCGGTCGTCGGCGTAGCG
>CAITLX010000021.1 GCA_903893335.1 uncultured delta proteobacterium
CGGCCTGCGCTGAGCGCGCGCGGTCGCCGCGCCGACTCACTTCCGATCGAGATCGAGCAGCCTTCGCGCCCGCTCACTTCCGATCGAGGTCGGGCAGCGCGAGGTGGGCGGCGAGCAGCATCGCGCGGAAGCTTCGCTCGTCGTCGCGCGCCTGCATCGCGAGGCGCAGCAGCTTGGCCGGCGAGCCCTCGGCCATCGCGGCGATGGCGCGCTCGGCGCCCTCGAGGGAGAGCAGCAGGTGCGGGTGCGCCTTCTCGGCCTCGCGCGGGACGGCGAGCTTGCGCCCCGCGCGCACGCGCGCCTCGGCCAGCGGCGCCAGCAGCGCGCCGAGCTTGGCGTCCATCGCGTGCGCCTGGGCGAAGTCGAGCGAGCGGCGCGACTCGTCGAGCAGCACGGCAGCGGCGTCGAGGTACGTCCCGGCGTGCGCGCGTCGCGGCGCGACGAGCGCGAGCGCAGCCAGCGCGCCGAAGAGGCCACGGCGCTTCACGCCTCCTCGGCCTTGCCCGCGTCGTCGGGCTTGAGCGCGAGGGCGAGCGCGGCGGCGGCCGACTCGGCCTGCTTCTTGGTGCGCCCGCGCCCGCGCGCGAGCGCCGCGCCGTCGACCACGACGTCGACGACGAAGGTGCGGTCGTGGTCGGGCCCCTCGGCGGCGACGAGCGTGTAGAGCGGCCCCGGCGCGCCGCCCGCTTGCAGCTTCTCTTGCAGCGCCGTCTTCGGGTCGCGCTCGGCGAGCGCGTCGGTCGCGGTGAGCGCGTCGCCCAGGATGCGCCGGGCCACCGCCCGCGCCCCCTCGAGCCCGGACTCGAGCCACACTGCCGCGACGATCGCCTCGACCGCGTCGGCCAGCACCTTCGCGCGCCGCGACTCGCCGAGCGCCTGCGCGCCGCGACCGAGCCGCAGCGCTGCGGCCACGTCGTTGGCCTCGGCCCAGCGCGCGAGCGCCTCGGTGCTCACGAGCGCCGCGTACGCGCGCGAGAGCGCGCCCGCGTCGGCGTCGGGCATCGCGTCGAGCAGCTGCTCGCTGACGCACAGGTCGAGCACGCCGTCGCCGAGGAACTCGAGCCGCTGGTTGTCGATCGTGCCTCGCACCTCGTTGGCGTAGCTCGGGTGGGTGAGCGCCTCGTCGAAGCGCGACGGCGCGACCTCGAGCCCGAGCCGGCCGAGCAGGCGCAGCTGGGCGAGCTCGCGTTCGTCGTTCATGTCCGGACAGCATAGCGTCACCGGGCGGGAACCGCGCGCCTCGCGCCGTTGTCCGAGCTCGCGTGGCCCCCTACCCGCCCCTCGCGCGCTATCGTTCGACCATGTCGCTGCTCGCCTGCCCCTTCTGCCGGGAGCTGTTCGCGCCCGGCGAGGCCGAGCGCTGCCCCGCGTGCGGCCTGGCGCTCGCTGACGCCTCCAGGCTCCCGCCGTCGCACGACGCGCTCGCGGAGGCCGACGACTTCGACCTGCCCACGCCGCCCCACCTCCAGCCCCTGCCCGGCACGCACCTCGGCCACAGCCGGGGCCTGCTGATCGCGTGCGCCGTACTGGGGCTCGTCGCGTTCGCGTCCCCCTGGATCGTCGAGACCTCCCCCGAGACCGTGGTGCTGTCGGGGCTCGACCTCGCGCGCCGACGCGGGTGGTTCTGGTCGGCGGGGGTCGCGTGGTTCGTGCTGCTGCCCGTCGTGCTGTCGCGCCGCACGCTCGACCAGATGCGCGGCGCGCGGGTGGCCGCCGCGATGCTCTCGGCGATCCCGCTGCTCACCGCGGCGCTGCTCTACGTCGTGCCCGTGCGGTCGCGCGTCCCGCTGCGGTTCGGCTTCGGCCTCGGGCTCGGGGCGACGCTCGCGCTCGGCCTCGTCGCCACCGCGGCGGCCTGCTTCTTCGGCGGCAAGCTCCCGACGCCCGCGAGCCCCGCGGCGTCCGCGGACGCGCCGCCGACGCCCGCGCCCAAGCGTCGCGGGCGCGTCCTGCACTGAGGCGCCGCCGACGCTCACCCGCGAAATGCGTGGGAGGGCACGCCCGCGGCGTCTAGGATTCGTCGCGTCGCCTTGAACGGTGGCGCCCCGCCGGGCGACCAACACCGTCCGAGAGCGGTGGAGCCGACGTGAACCGACCCGGAGACACCGGCTCCCCCGTGGAGACCGTACGCAGCCGGCGCCGCCACGCGGCGCACGAGGGCTACTCGCGCGGCGAGCGCACCGTCGCCGCGGGGCTCGCCGTGGTCGTCGTCGGCTCGGTGCTCGCGCTCGGCACCGTGCACGTCCCCGTGCTGCTGGTCGTGGCAGCGGCGTCGATGGCGCTCGCGGTGCGCGCGAGCCTGCTGCACCTGTCGCACGACCGGACGCTGCCCCTGTCGTGGCCGGCGGTCGGCTGCTTCGCGCTCTCCGCGTACACGCTCGCGCAGGCGATCCCGCTGCCGCTCGGCCTGCTCGCGCACCTCGCCCCCGCCAACGCGGAGGTGTGGCGCCACGCGCTCGACCCCGCGGGCCTGCCGCCGCCGCGCTGGGCGAGCGTCTCGCTCGACCCGGGAGCCTCCGCGGTCGAGGCGCTGAAGGGGATCACCTACGGCTGCGTCTTCGTCGCGGCGCACGCGCTGGCGGCGCGGCGACGCGCGCACGTCGGCGTCGCCATCGTGCTCGGCTCGGCGGTCGTCGCCGCGCTCACGACCATCGCGCACGGGTTGCTCGGCGCGACGCGGGTGTTCGGCCTGTACGAGCCGAGCTTCCCCGTCGCGGCCTGGCACGTCGGCCCGCTGCTCAACCCCAACAACCTCGCGGGCTACCTCGGCCTCGGGGCGCTCGCGGGCTTCGGGTTCCTGCTCGCGCGCCGCGCGCCGCTCCCGCGCGTGGGCGTCGCGCTCGCGGTCGCGACGC
>CAITLX010000022.1 GCA_903893335.1 uncultured delta proteobacterium
CAGGAGTTCGACGCCGCGAAGGTCAACACGCTGCAGGTCGCGCTCGTCTCCGACGCCGTGCCCTACGCCGAGCTCGACCGGCTCGCGCGCTCGCTCAAGCGCCGCCTCGAGCGCGCGCCGGGGGCGGGCACCGTCGAGATCGCCGGGCTGCCGGCCCCCGAGGTGACCGTGCTGCTCGACCCCGAGCGCATGGGGGCGCTCGGCATCTCGCCGGTCGAGCTCGTCTACGCGCTGCAAGGCGACGGCGCGAGCATCCCCGCCGGCTCGGTCGACGTCGGCGCGCGCCAGCTCACGGTGCGCACGACGGGCGACTACGCGTCGGTCGACGAGATCCGCGACACCGTCGTGCGCAGCGTCGCGGGCGCCTCGGTGCGCGTGCGCGACGTGGCCGACGTCGCGCTCGGCGACGCCGAGCCGACCCACCTCGCGCGCTTCGACGGGCGGCGCGCGGTGTTCGTCGCCGCCGCGCAGCGCCCCGGGCAGAACATCTTCACGGTGCGCGACGCGATGGCGGCCGAGGTCGCCGCGTTCGCGCGCGAGGCGCCGCCGGGCGTCACGCTCGCCACCGCCTTCGACCAGGCCGCCAACGTGGGCCACCGCCTCGGCGGCTTCACGCGCGACTTCGGGCTCGCCATCCTGCTGGTCCTCGTCACGCTGCTGCCGCTCGGGCTGCGCGCGGCGGGCGTGGTCATGGTCTCCATCCCGCTGAGCCTGTCGATCGGCCTCGCGCTGCTGCATTTCCTCGGCTTCAGCATCAACCAGCTCAGCATCGTCGGCTTCGTCATCGCGCTCGGCCTGCTCGTCGACGACTCGGTGGTCGTCGTCGAGAACGTCGCGCGCTTCCTGCGCGAGGGGCGCTCGCCGCGCGAGGCCGCCGTCGCGGCCACCGAGCAGATCACCCTCTCGGTGCTCGGCTGCACGGCCACGCTGGTGTTCGCCTTCGTGCCGCTGCTCGCGCTGCCGGGCACCTCGGGGCTCTTCATCCGCAGCATGCCCGTCGCCGTCGTCGCGACCATCCTCGCGTCGCTGCTCGTCTCGCTGACGATCGTGCCGTTCCTCGCGAGCCTCTTTCTGCGGGCCGACGGCGAGCACGGCAACGCGGTGTTCCGCGCGATGACCTGGGCCATCGACCGCACCTTCCGCCCCGTGCTGCGCGCGGCGCTCGCTCGTCCGCGCGCGGCGCTCGTGGTCGCCGCGGTGCTGGTCGCGGCGAGCTTCGGCCTGGTGCCGCGCATCGGCTTCAGCCTGTTTCCGAAGGCCGGCATCCCGCAGTTTCGCGTCACCGTCGAGACGGCCGAGGGCAGCAGCCTCGCGGAGACCGACCGCGTCGCGCGCCAGGTCGAGGCGGTGCTCGCGCGACACCCCGAGATCGGCCGCGTGTCGACCAACGTCGGCAAGGGCAACCCGCGCGTCTACTACAACACCGCGCAGGAGAACGAGAAGCCGAGCTACGCCGAGCTCCTCGCCGAGGTCGCGAGCCGCGAGCCGCGCCACATCGAGCGCGTGCTCGAGGGGCTCCGCTCCGAGCTCGTCGGCTTCCCCGGCGCGATCGTCGAGGTGCGCGAGTTCGAGAACGGCCCGCCGCTCGACGCGCCGATCGCGCTGCGCGTCCTGGGCGACGACTCCGACGCGATCGATCGCGCGGCTGCGGCGGTCGAGGCCATGCTCGAGGCGACGCCGGGCACGCGCTCGGTGCGCAACCCCTCGCGCGACAGCAAGAGCGATCTGCGCGTCGCCATCGACCGCGACAAGGCCGCCGTGCTCGGCGTCTCGCTGCCCGACACCGAGAAGGCCGTGCGCCTCGCGGTCGGCGGCATCGTCGCCGCGCGCTACCGCATCGAGGGGCGCGACGAGGCGCTCGACGTGCGCGTCACCGTCCCGCGCGGGCACCCCGCCCTGCTGCCCGGGGGAGCGCGCCCGGGCGTCGACGTGCTCGACCGGTTGCAGGTGGCGAGCGCGCGGGGCGCGGTGCCGCTCTCGCAGATCGCCGACGTCGCGTTCGAGCGCGCTCCGGCGCGCATCCGCCACTTCGACGGCTCGCGCAGCGCCACCGTCACCGCGTGGGTGATGCCGGGGTTCAACACCGACCGCGTGACGAAGGACGCCCTCGCGCGCCTCGCGAAGGCGCCGATGCCGCCCGGCGTGCGCGTGGTCGCAGCCGGCGAGATCGAGAGTCGCCAGGAGAGCTTCGGCGGGCTGGGCTCGGCCATCGTCGTCGCGCTGTTCGGCGTGCTCACCGTGCTCGTGCTCGAGTTTCGGACGTTCAAGAGCACGCTCATCGTCGCCTCGGTCGTGCCGCTCGGCGTCGGCGGCGGCCTCGTGGCGCTCTGGATGGCGGGCTACACGCTCTCGTTCACCGCGACCATCGGCTTCGTCGCGCTGATGGGCATCGAGGTGAAGAACTCGATCTTGCTCGTGGACTTCACCAACCACCTGCGCGTCGAGGAGGGGCTCGGTCTCGACGAGGCGATCGCGCGGGCTGGCCAGGTGCGCTTCGTGCCCATCCTGCTGACGACGCTGACGGCGCTCGGCGGGCTCGTGCCGCTCGTGCTCGAGCGCTCGGCGCTCTACTCGCCGCTCGCCGTCGTGCTCGTCGGCGGGCTGGTGAGCTCGACGCTGCTGGCGCGCGTGGTGACGCCGGTGCTCTACAAGCTGCTCGCGCCCGAGCTCGAGGCTGCGCCCGCGCCGACCGCGCTCGACGTGGCGTGACGCGGGGCGCGCGCCGCGCGCGTCAGCTTGCGGGCGAGGGCAGGCTCGAGAGCTTCGCGAGCAACGCCTCGTCGGAGTCCATGTGCGTGCGGGCGATCGCGACGAACGTCTGGCGCTGGGCCAAGAAGGCGTCGACGACGTCGGGGTCGAAGTGCGTGCCGCGCCCCTCGACGATGATCTCGATCGCCCGCTCGGCGGCCATCGGCTCCTTGTAGGGGCGGCGCGAGAGCAGCGCGTCGAACACGTCGGCGAGCGCCATGAGCCGCGCGCTGACGGGGATGGCGTCGCCCGCGAGGCGGTCGGGGTAGCCCGAGCCGTCCCACTTCTCGTGGTGCCAGTGCGCGATCTCCTTGGCCACGGAGAGGAACGCGAGCGGGTGCGCCTCGTCGCGCTTGGCGATCTCGATCGCCTCGGCGCCCAGCTTCGCGTGCGTCTGCATCACCGTCCACTCGTCGGAGGTGAGCCGCCCGGGCTTGAGCAGGATGTGGTCGGGGATGCCCACCTTGCCGATGTCGTGCAGCGGCGCGGACTTCACGATGACGTCGATGGTGTCCGAGGTCAGCGCCCGGGCGAAGCGCGGCAGCGCGCGCAGGTGCTCGCCGAGCAGCCGCACGTACGACTGCGTGCGGAGCAGGTGGTTGCCCGTCTCGGGGTCGCGCACCTCGGCGAGCCGCCCCAGGCTGCGGATGCTCGCGTCCTGGATGAGCACGTTCTCCGCCATGCGGCGCGCGACCTCGGCCTCGAGCAGGGCGTTCTGGTTCTGCAGGTCGTCGCGCGCCTGGCGCAGCGCGAGGTGGGTGCGTACGCGCGCCACGACGATGCCGGGGCGGATGGGCTTGGTGACGTAGTCGACGGCGCCGCGCTCGAGCCCGCGCAGTTCGTCCGTTTCCGTGTCCATCGCCGTCACGAAGATGACGGGGATGTCGCGCGTGCGCGCGTCGGCGCGGAGCCGGTCGAGCACGGCGTAGCCGTCGAGCCCCGGCATCTCGATGTCGAGCAGGATGAGGTCGGGGCGCGGCTGGCCCGCCGCGAGCTCGAGCGCGCGCGCTCCGGAGGTCGCGGAGAGCACGCGGTGGTGCTTGCCGAGCACGGCTCCGAGGAGCTGCGCGTTCTCCGGCGCGTCGTCGACGACGAGGACGGTCTTCTGCGGCATTTCGATCGGAACCCCTCCCACGCAGCGAGCTCGACCCCGGAGGTCGACGCGCTGCCCCGCGGGCTCAGCACGAGCCACGCCAAGTTACTCCTCTCCCTCGCGCCTGACCATCGGCGCGTCCCCGCCCGCGAGAACCCCCGAGATCGAGCCCGCTACGCCCGGTGGTCGAAGCGCCTCGGCGCCCCGTCGTCCCAGGCGAGCAGCTCGGCGCGCGGGCCTGCGTCGCCGACGTGGATGACGAGGTGCGTGCGCGCGGCGCGGTAGGCGTCGTCGGCGCCGGGCGCGCCCGGCTCGTCCTCGTCCCACGAGCCCAGGTTGATGTAGGTCGCGCTCGCCTCGGCGATGGGCACGTGGGCGGGCACGTGCGTGTGCCCCATCACGACGAAGGCCGCGGGGAAGAGCCGCACCAGCTCGGTCGCGCGCGCCACGAGCTCGACGGCGGGGTCGATCTTGCGCTGCGACGACAGGTAGCGGTGCGTCAGAGGCCACACGACGGCGACCAGCAGCGTGCCCCACAGCGCGTGCCCGTGGCGCAGCCCGACGAGGCCGAGCACGAGCAGCGCGACCAGGCTGGCGAGCCCGAGCGCGAGCCGGTCGAGCAGCACGCTCGCGAGGATGCCGCGGATCGAGCCGGTGACCGGCAGCGCGTGCATCGCGGCGAGCGCGCGCAGCCGGTCGATGCCGATGCGGCGCGCGTCGGCCAGCAGCCCCATGCGCCGCTCGTGCTCGAGCCGGAGCGCCTGCGCCGCCTCGCCGAGGTACTCGCGCCGCAGGCGGAACAGTTCGACGATCGCGAGGGTGAAGCGGCGCGCCAGCGCGTACATGCCGCGCACGCCGAGGCGCACGCCCATGCCGAGGTAGTCGAAGATGCCGTAGTGCTCGTGGCCGCTCTCGGTGAGCCCGGCGGTCTGGTGCACGACGTAGCGCAGGAGCACGTCGGAGAAGCCCCGCCCGATGCGCCCGGGGTCGACCGGCGACTCGGGCGCCATGAGGTGCACGCTCGCGCAGAACGGGTCGTACTGGTGACCGTGCTCGATGTAGGCGACGCCCTCCTGCCAGTAAAACCAGGGGTTGAAGTCGATGCGCGCCTGGAAGGCGGCCTCGGCCTCGGCGTCGGCGAGCGAGGCCTGGTCGGCGAGCAACCGGCGGAGATCGCCCTTCACCGCGTCCCAGTGAAACTCGACGTCGTGGTTGCCGTGGATGAGCGTGAGCGCGTTGCCCGCGGCGACGAAGGCGGCGAGCGCCTCGAACACGGGCGCGTGGCGCGCGGCCACGCGACGAAGCTTGATGCGCGCGTGGTCGGCGGCGTTGCCGAGGCCATGCGCGCGCTCCTCGTCGCTGAGCGGTGTCTCGAGCGCCTCGTCGTCGGCGCTGACGGCCATGGCGATGAAGTCGATGAGGTCGCCGGCGACGACCAGGCGCCAGCGCTCCCCCTCGGGGGGCTTGCCCCGGTAGTGCGCGAGCAGCGCGACGAGATCGCCGTCGATGCTGGCCGAGCGCTTCGGGGCCTCGCCGTCGCGGGTGATGTGCGAGGTGAGGTCGCTGCCGAGGTGCACGTCCGACAGCACGAGCAGCGACTCGCGCACGCCGTCCGGCGCCCTGCTGGCGGGGGGAGGTCGGCTCGGCAGGATGCGCAGGGAGGGGGACACGCTGTGCTCAGGGTGACCATCGGGCGTCGTCGGCGCCCGTCATGGCTCGGTCACGCACCTGCAAGCGGGGATCCGCGGCGGGCGAGACGGCCACGCGAGGGCGCGTAGAACACGTTTCACGGTCGGACCGAACGATGCTATCGCTGGTTCGAACGCTCCGAGGGAGGGGCCGGCATGAGCGCACCCGTTCTGGCGGCCGACGCGGCCTCGCACCTCGACTCGCCCGGCCTGCTCGGCACCGTCGGGCTCGCCGTGCTCGGCGGGCTCGGCATGTACTTCCTCATCGGGGCCATCTTCGAGCTCGCCTACTACCGGCGGCGCGAGCAGGCGGCCGAGTGGAAGTGCCAGCCAGGCCGCTGGCCGACGCCCAGGGCGCGCCGCCACGAGCTTTGGCTGGGCACGGCGAACCTCACCGCCGCCTCGGTCGCCTCGGGGCTCTTCGTGCACCACGTGACGCACGGCGGCTACACGACGATGTACGTCTCGCTCGCCGAGCACGGGCTCGCCTACTCGATCGCGAGCGGCGTCGGCTACCTCGTCGTCAGCGATCTGCTCCTGTACTGGGCGCACCGGCTCTTCCACACGCCCGCGCTCTACCGCGGGGTGCACAAGCTGCACCACCGCTGGGGGTCGCCGACCGCGTTCACCGCGATGGCGATGCACCCGATCGAGTTCGCGACCTACCAGTCGATCGCGATCTTGCCGCTCTTCGTCGTGCCGCTGCACGCCTACGCGGTCATCGCCGTCCTGGTCGTCACCAACTACTACGCGCTCGTCGATCACTCGGGGGTCAAGACGTGGTCGTGGCTCCCCTTCATCGCGCCGAGCCAGTTTCACGACGACCACCACGCGCATTTTCACGTCAACTACGGCCAGACGCTCCCGTTCTGGGACCGCATGTTCGGCACCGCGCGCCGGCGCGGTCGGCGCTACGGCGTCGAGGTCTTCGGCGGCAAGGGGGCGGGCGACGCAGCCGCTCCGGCGGCCCCCTTCTGGGACTACGCGCGCGGCGCCACCAACGACGAGCCCGCCGCCGACTCCGCGCGCGCGGCGGCTCGCTGAGGCCCCATGCCGACCACCGTGCAGCCCCTCGTCGACGCCGCGTACCTCACCGTCTGGCCGCCTGCGATGCGCGGCCTCTCGTTCCTCGGGCTCGAGGCGGTGGTGCTCGCGTGCGGCGCGCTGACCCTCGTGCACGCGCTGCGGGCGTCGCGGCGCGGCGACCCGCTCGCGCTCTTCGCCTGGGCCTGCATCGTCGTCTACGGCGTCTCGCTCGAGATCCTCTCGTACAACGCCTTCCCGAACTTCACCCACGGGCAGTTCACGGTGATGCTCTACCACCGCAAATTGCCGCTCTACGTGACGGCGATCTACCCCGTGCTGCTCTACACCGCGATGAGCACGGTGCGCCGCCTGCGCCTCTCGGCGCTCGCCGAGCCGCTCGCCATCGGCCTGGCGATCGTCGCGATGGATTTCCCGTTCGACGTGCTCGGCCCCGACGCGGGCTGGTGGGGCTGGGACATGAACGACCCCAACGTCCACTACCGGTGGCACGGCGTCCCGGTCACCAGCTACTACTGGCACCTGACCTGGGGCGCGATCCTCTGCGCGATCTGCCGCTGGCTGGCGCCGCGCGTCGCGCCGAAGCCGGGGGCGAGCGCGGCTGCGAAGGCGGCGCGCCTGGGCCTCGCGGTGCCGGTCACCGTGGCGACCATGGCGCTCGGGCGCGCCGCGTTCCTCCCCTTCGACGCGCTCGTGCCGCTCGGCGTGCCCGACGGCGCCATCGTGCTGGTCGCGTTCGGCGCGGCGCTCGCGCTGCTCGTCTTCGGCCGTCGCGTGCCGGGGGCAGCGCCGCTGCGCGACCCGCTGCTGCTCGCGATCCCGTGCCTGTTCTACGGGTTCCACGTCGCGGTGGCGCTCGCGTTCCAGGCGCGCCGCAGCGACATCGTGGACCCGGGCGCGAAGCTCGCGGTCATCCTCGGCGCGGTCGCGTTCGCGGCGCTGCTCAACCTCGCGGCGCACCGGCCGCGCGCCGCCGCCGCGGGCGCTCCGGCGGCCTGACGGGAGACCGACACCGATGGCATTTCGCGGGAAGGTGGCGCTCGTGACGGGCGCCGCGAGCGGCATCGGCCGGCTCGCGGCGCGGCAGCTTGCGGCGGCGGGGGCGCGCGTCGCGGCGCTCGACGTCGACGCGGCGGGGCTCGCCGCGACCGCCGAGGGGTCCGCGTCGATCCACGTCGCCCGGGTCGACGTGACCGACGCGGCCGCGGTGCAGCGCGCCGCCGACGACGCCGAGCGCGACCTCGGGCCCATCGACCGCGTGGTGCACTGCGCGGCGATCATGCCCTACGCGCGCCTGCTCGATCAGGACGTCGCGGTGCAGACGCGGGTGATGACGATCAACTACGGCGGCCTCGTGCACGTCGCGCGCGCGACCCTGCCGCGCATGATCGCGCGTGGCTCGGGCGATTTCGTCAGCTTCGCGTCGATGGCCGGCATCTTGCCGACGATGCTGACGGGCGCCTACTCCGCGTCGAAGGCGGCGGTCATCACCTACACCGAGATCCTCGCGCACGAGAACCGCGCGTCGGGCGTGCGCTTCGCGTGCGTCTGCCCCCCCGCGGTCGACACGCCGCTGCTCGAGCAGGGGCGGAGCGCCTGGCCGAAGATCGTGGACCAGGCCGGGCCGCCGATGCAGGCGGCGGACGTGCTCGCCGAGGTCGAGCGCTGCCTCGAGAAGGGGCGCCTGCTGGTGCTGCCCGGCCGGCAGACGCGCGTCGGCTACCTGATGCGGCGCCTCTTTCCCGCCCTCGTCTGGAAGCAGATCCACGACGTCGAGGGGTTCTAGGCGCGAGCCGCCTCGCGCCTGCGGGTCACTTCCCGACGGCAGGCCGCGGCACGAGGGTGACGGTCGGCGCGCCCATCGCCGTGGCCTGCACGGCGTAGAGCCAGCCCCCCGGCACCTCGGCGCGGTGCACGACGAAGAACTCGCCCGCGGGCGCGTTCTCCTCGCCATGCTTCGCCTTCGAGCGCACCAGCTCCCACTCGATCAACCGGTCGTCGTCCAGCATCGCGCGCCTCCAGGCCGGCCCCTCGTACCCGCAGCGCGCCGCGGGCGTCAAACGGGGGCCCCGCGGTTGGCACGGCGTGTGCTTTTTAGGTTCGCCTTCGGGGCGCCTCGCCCTGTGGAGAGCCCCATGGTGTCGAATCTCGCCCGCGCGGCGATCCCCGCCGCGATCGAGGACCTGCTCGACGAGCTTCCGCTCGGCGTGCTGCTCGCGACCCCCGACGGCGTCGTCGAGTCCGCGAACGTGGCGCTCGCCGAGCTTCTCGGCCACGAGGCCACGGCGGCCCGCACGCTGCGCGGCTTCTGGAGCAGCGTCGTGGACGACCCGCGCGCGCTCGTCGAGCTCGTGGCGCGCACCGAGGCTGCGCGGGCGACGCTCGAGCCCGGCGACGTGCACGGGTCGCCGCTCTGCTTCGTGGCGACCCGCGACGGCGTGTCGCGGTCGATGCTCGCCTACCCCGCGACGCTCGGCACGCGCCACCTCTGGATGTTCGCGGCGGCAGGCGAGGCGGCGGCGAGCGACGCCGGCCGCTCGGGCGTCACGTCG
>CAITLX010000023.1 GCA_903893335.1 uncultured delta proteobacterium
CTGCAGCCCAGCAGCGGCGAACGGCGCGAGTATCGCTGCGTGCAGCGCCATGTCGAGCAGCGCGGATGCGGCGGCGGCTGGAACCGGCACGCAGAGTACACGGCTCAAGTAGGCGACGCGCAACGCCTCGCCCAGCTTGTACGGCGCGAGGCTGCGCACGGCGTACGTCCCGAGGCGGAGCCGCACGACCTCGCGGAGGCTCACGGTGTGGCCAAGAAGCTTGAGGATGCGTCGGTACTTCTCCGACGCGAACACGGTTTCCGAGACGAGCGTCAGCGCCACGGCGACCGCGAGCCATGTCGCGTCGGCGCGAGCCGCGGCGACGCGGAGCTCGGCGAGGGGCGTGCGCCGGACCAGGACGACGGCGGCCACGAGCGCGAGGGCCACGCCGGACAGCCAGCGAGCCAGCGCGAAGGTCCGCCCTCCACGCGGCCACCAGCGTGTCTGCGGAGCGGTCACCGGCGCAGCGTAGCACCGAGCCCGCCGCGCTCTCGGTGGATCGAGCGACGCCATCGCCGGTCTTCGCCGCCTCGGCGCGCGGAGCGCTCGACGTCCCGCCCATGATCATCCGCCGCAAGAATTACCTGTATCCGGGGATCTTCCGCGCGTACGCGCGTCACCTCGCCGCCGGCGAGCTCGTGGCAGGCCCCAGCCGTGAACGGTTCGAGGCCGCGTTCACGCGCAGCATCGGCGTCCCGTTCGGCACACTGACCTCCTGCGGGACGCACGCGTTGATGCTCGCGCTCGAGCACTATCGCGCAGTCGGCTCCCTGCCGCCTGACGCCGAGATCCTCATTCCGGCATTCACGACCTACATCGTCCCCGAGTTGCTCGACTACATGGGAGTGCGCTACCGCACGATCGACATCCTGCCTGGTCGCACGACGATGGACGCCGCGGACCTGGAGGCCAAGGTCGGACCCGCGACGCGCGCGGTGCTCGTCACGCACCTCATGGGCAACATGTGCGACTTGGCGGTGCTCGAGGTGTGCCGCCGCCGCGGCCTGCTCGTCATCGAGGACTGCGCCCAGGTGCACGGCGCGCGCTGGTCCGACGCCGCCGGCACACCGGCAGGCGGGCTCGGCGACGCCGCCTTCTACAGCTTCGGTTACAACAAGATCATCACGTCATGCAACGGTGGCATCCTCCTCACGCGCGACGCCGCGCTGCATGCGCACGCCCGTCGCCGCATGGGCGCCACGGCGGAGCCGACGGCACTGAACGTGTCGAAGAAGCTCTTCGTCGCCGTCGCCGAGAACGTGATGACGCACGCCCCATTTGCTTGGGCCCTGGTTCCGTTTCTCAAGCACGACGCCGCACTCAAGCGCTGGAAGCGTCGCTACAACCATTTCGCCCACGACCAGTTCGACGACTTTCGCCGTCTGTCGAACGTGCAGGCTGCGTGGGCGCTCGAACAGCTCGACGCGCTGCCCGAGACGCTCGAGCGTCGGATGCGACAGGAACGCGCGCTCGAGGCCGACGCGCCTGTCAGCGTGTCCTTCGTCGAGCGGAGGCCGGGCGACGTCTCGTACCTCGTGATCGCAAGGGTGTCCGACGCATCAGCGTGTCGTGAAGCGCTGTTCCGGGCAGGCATCGACACGGGAATCGGCACGACGATCATGGAGGCTTTCGGCGGCGTCGAGGGTCAGCCAGGGCTCGCGCGCTCGCTCGCGACGTACGTGCAGCTTCCGGCGCACTTCGACCTCTCCGAGCGCGCGGTTGAGCTCATTCGGCGTTCGCTGTCGGCGTTCGCTCACGAACCATGACGTCGCGCGTCGTCGTCGTCGCGTGCGTCGGGCTGGCGTCGCTCGGGTTCCTGACGGCAGCGCTCGGTCGCGGCCGCGTGGACCGCGTCGGCACGCTGCTGCTGACCTTGCTGGCAGTGATCGCCGTGGAGGCGCTTCACCCTGGCCTCGGCAATTCGGGTTACGACGATTACTCGTACTTCCTGAGCGCGAAGGGGGTCAGGCCGTTCTCCGAGCAGCGCGTTGCGGTGCCGCTCTACCGGTGGGTCATCGACGGCGGAGCCTCGTTCGACGACGTCGCCCGACTCAACGGATGGCTCGTTGCGGCGCTCGTCCCGCTCACATATCTCAGCGGTGTGGTCCTCGATCTGTCCGCGCGACTCGCCTTCGTCGCCGCGGGTGGCGCGTTGCTGTCGGCGTCCGTGCTCGTCTATGGCCCCGGGGTCGATGGCATGGCGCTCCTGGCGCTCGGAACGACCGCGGCCTTCATCCTTGCGGAAGCGGCGATGCGCCGAGGAGTCGGCACGGCTGCGGTCGCGGCCGCCCTGAGCGGTTTGATCTCGGGCATCGCACTGCGGACCAAGCCCGAGGGCATGCTATTTGTCGCTGGCGTGCCGCTCGTGTTCGTCCTTCGCGAGCGGGCTACCCCGGCAGTGTTGCGCGTGGTCGCGCTAGCGCTCTGGCCGTCAGCGTTCTTGATCGGCAACGCTTCGATGCCCCCCGCGTTGCCGTTCGGCGTCCTGGTCTCGCGCGCGTTCGTCGCGGCGCCTCGTCGTTTGGCGGACGAAGGCAGCTTCGTCCCTTTGGTCGTAGCAGTGTTCGCGGCAACCAACGGGCTCGGAGCGTGGCTCGTCGCGGCGGCGCGGAGGCTCTGGTTAGGGCGCTTTTGGCCGAGGGCATGGGTCGCGATTCCGCTCACGCTTGCGTGCGCGACCTACGCGTGGGCAGACGACGCGGCGCGCCATCAGTTGGTGGCGTTGCCGTTCGCCCTGCCCGCCGGGGTGGCAGGGTTGGCCTTCCTGTATCCGGTGCGACCGCGGACTGCCCGAGCGCTGGGCTGCGTCGGCGCCTTCCTCTTCGTCGGAACCTGCGCAGGGTTTGCCGCTCGCGCCTCGCTCGACGAACGGCGCGCCGAGTGGGCGGCGTTGCGGCGGGTGCCGTCGCAGAGCGTCGTACGACATCTGCCGTATCCGGCCCGCCGCGAGAACCCGGCGGCGCCACTTCTCGCGTTGGTCGGCAGCCGAGCGAGGGTCGAGACGCTCGTTCCGCCCGAGGGCTGTCCGCCTCAGTTGTTCGAGGGGCTCGCACGCCTGCTCGAGGATTGCATGGAGAGCACGGAGCACGTCGCTGCTTGTCGGTCGGTCCTCTCGCGCACTTCGGGCGACTGGGTCGACCAGGCCGCTGCGCTCGCGGCGCTGGGCCTCGACCTGCCGGGCCGCGAATTGGCGAGATGGAGTTCGCCGGAGCCGCAGCGCGCCGTGCCGGTCCCGACGAACGAGGGGGATGCCGAGTTCATGTTCCGACCGTTCTGGCGCGTGCCCCGACCTTCGTGGTTCTGGGTCGCGGTGGACATGAACGTCACGCCGCTTCCCGAGTTCGCCTGGCTCGACGCCGCTGACTTGGCGCTCGACGTGGAACGCGGCTCGGAGGGTACGCTCGTCCCTGCGCGACTCCGGTCATCCGATGACGCCAAGGCACGTTGCATGGCGATTGCGGCACGGGCCTCCGGTCGGGCGCTGTTCGACGCGATCGAGCCCGCGGCCAGCTTGCGCTGAATGCGGGGCGCCCTCTCGGGTCCGCCGAGGGCCGAGTCGGTGCGCGATGGTTGGGCGGTTGCGTCTGTTCGCGCGGTGCGCCTGAAGTCCAGACGTGCTGCGCAACGCTCCGATCGTTCGGGGGACGGCGTCCGTTCGCTGGGGCTCGTCGTGTCGCGCCCCGGCTGTGAGGCGAGCTTCCTCGGCGGCGCGAAAGGGCCGCCGGCGTCTCCGCCGTAGCTCGCTCGCCGGTCGGCGCGTCGGCGCGTCGGCGCGTCGGCGCGTCGGTGAGCCGCCTTGCCGCGGGTCATGGCCGAGCGCATAATCGCTTCGCCTCTTCGTGTCGATCTCGGGCGGCCCTCTCGTGCAGCCCCGCTCGAAGCGGTCGTGCTCACGCTTGCTCCGTCGTGAACCCATGCGCCACCACGCCACCACCTTCGCCCTCACCGCCCTCACCCTCGTCGCCTGCTCGAAGCTCGCCC
>CAITLX010000024.1 GCA_903893335.1 uncultured delta proteobacterium
CCTCGTACAGCAGGCGCAGCTTGCCGCTCGGGCTCTTGGTGTCGGCCGGGTAGGCGAAGATGCCCCCCTTCAGCAGCGTGCGGTGCGCGTCGGCGACGAGCGTGCCGACGTAGCGCTGGCCGTAGGGGCGCCCCTCGGGCTTCGCGTCCTCCTTCAGCCAGGCGTTCCAGCGGCGCACCGGCTCGGTCCAGAGGCTGCTGTTGCCCTCGTTGATCGAGTAGGTCTTGCCGCGCGGCGGGCAGCGGATGTTCTCGTGCGAGAGGAAGAACTCGCCGACGCTCGGGTCGTAGGTGAAGCCGTGCACGCCGGTGCCGTGGCCGGTCGTGTACACGAGCACCGTCGAGCTGCCGTACATGATGTAGCCCGCAGCGACGAGGTCACGGCCCGGGCGCAGGGCGTCGTTGGCCGTCGTCGGGCCGAGCCCCTCGCCGTCGCGCCGCAGGATGGCGAAGATGGTGCCGATCGAGACGTTGACGTCGATGTTCGACGAGCCGTCGAGCGGGTCGAAGAGCACGACGTAGCGCGCGCGCGGATCGGGGCCGAGCAGCAGCGGCTCCTCCATCTCCTCGCTGGCGAGCATGCCGCAGTGCGAGCGGCGCTCGAGCACGGTGCAGAGCACGTCGTTGGCGTACTCGTCGAGCTTCTGCACCTCCTCGCCCTGCACGTTCGTCTGGCCCGTCCAGCCGAGCGCGTCGGCGAGCCCGGCGGCGCGTACGCGCGACGAGATGAGCTTGCCGGCCATGCCGATGAGGTTGAGCAGCGAGGTGAACGACCCGGTCGCGCCGGGTGTCCCTCGCATCTCTTCCATGATGTGCGTCTCGAGCGTGATGCCGAGGCGAGCCGGGGCGGGGGGGGTCCAGGAAAGCGTGCTCATGAGGCGACTCCGCGAGACGGGCGTCGGACGTTCGGTGCCCTTTGCGAGCGCGGAGCCTACGCTCTAGGCTGCGCTCCTCGCAACGACCCCGACAGGTGCGCCCATGACCGACCGCGTCCGCCAGATCCTCTCCCACTACGCGTCCGACAACCCCGGCACGCTGACCAACCTCGCCCGGATGCTGAACCACGGCCGGCTCGCGGGGACGGGCAAGATGGTGATCCTCCCGGTCGACCAGGGCTTCGAGCACGGCCCGGCGCGCAGCTTCGCGCCCAACCCGGCCGGCTACGACCCCGACTACCACTTCGAGCTCGCGATCGACGCGGGGTGCAACGCGTACGCCGCTCCGCTCGGGTTCCTCGAGGCGGGTGCCGCGAAGTACGCCGGGCAGATCCCGCTCATCCTCAAGCTGAACAACAGCGACTCGCTCGCGAAGGTCGATCAGCCCTGCTCGGCGCTGACCGGGTCGGTCGACGACGCGCTGCGCCTCGGCTGCGTCGGCATCGGCTTCACGATCTACCCCGCGTCGGGGCAGCGCAACGTGATGTACGAGCAGCTTCGCGACCTCACGGCCGAGGCGAAGGCCAAGGGCCTCGCGGTCGTGTTGTGGAGCTACCCGCGCGGCGCGGGCATCTCGAAGGAGGGCGAGACGGCCATCGACGTGTGCGCGTACGCCGCGCAGATCGCCGCCCAGCTCGGCGCGCACGTCATCAAGGTCAAGCCCCCGACCGCGCACGTCGAGCAGGGCGAGGCCAAGAAGGTCTTCGACAAGTTCCAGATCCCGACCGCCACGCTCGCCGATCGCGTGCGCCACGTCGTCGACGCGGCGTTCCGCGGCAAGCGCATCGTGATCTTCTCGGGCGGCGAGGCGAAGGGCACCGACGCCATCCTCGCCGAGGTCAAGGAGCTCGCCGCCGGCGGCTCGTTCGGCTCGATCATGGGGCGCAACTCGTTCCAGCGTCCGCGCGCGGAGGCCATCCAGCTCCTGCACGCCGTGATGGACATCTACCGCGCCGCGCCCTGATCCAGGCTGCGCGCGCGCGTCACGGCGCGCGCACGGACGCCACGCCCACGAGGCGCGAGGGGTTCCACGCCGCGAGCAGCTCGCGCGGGGTCGCCTGGCGCACGCTCGCGTCGACGAGGCCGAGCACGCGTGCGATCGACGCGACCACGGAAGGCGAGCGCTCGCCTGCCTCGCGCCGGCCGCGGATCGAGGGGGAGCCCGCGCGCTTGGCGAGGCGCGCGCCGTCGGAGGCGAGCACGAGCGGCAGGTGGGCGAAGCGCGGCGCCTCGCCGCCGAGCGCGCGCGCGAGCAGCGCCTGGCGCGCCGACGAGCCGAGCAGGTCGGCCCCGCGCACCACGTCGGTGATCTCCATCGCGAGGTCGTCGACGACCACCGCGAGCTGGTAGGCGAACACGCCGTCGCCGCGCCGCAGCACGAAGTCGCCCACCTGCTCGGCCACGCGCTCGACGTGGCGCCCCTGCCAGCGGTCGTCGAGCGCGATCTCGGCGTCGGCCGGCACCGCGAAGCGCACCGCGGGGGCGCGGCGAAAGGGGCGCGGCGCCATGCCGAGCGCGCGGCAGGTGCCGGGGTAGCGGGGCCCCTCGTCGCCGGCGTGCGGCGCGCTCGCGACGCGCGCGATCTCGGCGCGCGAGCAGTCGCACAGGTAGGTGAGCCCGCGCCCGGCGAGCGCGGCGAGCGCGCCCTCGTAGCGCGCGCCGCGCGCCGATTGCACGTAGGGAGTGTGGGGGCCGCCGACGTCGGGCCCCTCGTCCCAGTCGAGGCCGAGCCAGCGCAGATCGTCCATCTGCCGGTCGGCGGCGCCGGGCACCGTGCGCGGCGGGTCGAGGTCCTCGACGCGCACGACGAGCGCGCCGCCGGCTGCCCGCGCGTCGAGCCACGCGACGAGCGCGGCGGCTGCGGAGCCGAGGTGCAGGTCGCCCGTGGGCGACGGCGCGAACCGCCCGCGGTAAGGACGCCCGGCGCTCACGGGACGGGGCGAAACTCGGCGTCGCCGTGCAGCGCGACGTAGTCGGCGCGCAGCCCGCCGCAGCGCGCGCGCATCGAGCAGGTGGCGCACCCGTCGAGGTAGAGCCCGCCTTCCATCGGCGAGGTCTCGAGCAGGAAGCGGTGGCCGCCGGGGTTGGCCACGAGCAGCCCGAGGTCGGCCGCGAAGAAGAGGCAGCCGCGGTGCGACGCGGGCACGGTGCAGGGCGGGGTGTGCAGCGAGGTGATGAAGTCGGCGCGCGGCGAGAGCGCGAGGTCCATCGCCGCCTGGACGTTGCGCACGACGTCGGCGAGGCGCGGCACCTCGGCGGCGACCTCGGGCAGCGCGCTGTCGGAGGCCGACAGCGTCCAGACCCAGAACTTCTCGACGCCGAGCGCGAAGAAGCGCCGCACGATCGCGGGCAGCTCGTCGACGTTGCTGCGGTACGCGAGCACGTCGCCCTCGATGGGCCCGCGCCCGCGCCACGCCTCGACGCCTTGCAGCATGAGGTCGAAGCAGCCCGGCGTCTGCGCGAGGCGGTCGTGCGTCTCGGCCGTGGCGCCCTTGATCGAGAGGTTGATCTCGGTGACGCCCTCGTCGGCGCACCGCGCGGCGAAGCCGGGCGAGGCGAGCATCATCGCGTTGGTCTGGAGCTTGACGCGGCGGTAGCCGAGCTTGCGCGCGGCCCGCACGATCGCGAACAGATCGCGGCGCATCGTCGGCTCGCCGCCGCCGAGCCACAGCCACTCGGCGCCCGCCGCGCGCCCCGCGCGCAGCTGCTCGGTCAGCTCGCGGCCATCCATGCTCGGCCCGCCGTCGGCGACGGAGAAGCAGCCGACGCAGCGGTTGTTGCACGCGTAGTCGGCGCTGATCTCGAGCCAGCGAGCCACGCGGGCACGCTACCACGCGCGCCCGCGCGGGCTAGCGCGACGAGGCTGGCGCAGGCGACGCGACCGCCGGCGAGACGATGCCCACCTCGCTCGCGCGCACCCAGAACCCGCGCCCCTCGGGGGGCACGACGTCGAGCGCGCGCGGCAGCACGCTCGACCAGCCGACGACCGTCTCGATGACGACGACCTCGCTGCCGACGTCGAGCTGCGCGATCGGGGCGAGCGCGGCGTCGGGGCCGAGCCGCACGTCGACCGGGCGCGCGACGCGCACGACCTTCGGCTCGCCGGTGAGCGCGAGGCGCGTGACCTCGGCGTCGGGCGCCGCCGACGGCTCGCCGTCGAGCATCTCCCCCTTGGGCAGGGGCGAGAGGTCGGCGCGCGCGGCCCAGGCGTCGACGACGAGATCGTCGGACGCCACGACGTGCAGCCACGCGCCGCGCGTCTCGGAGCTCCAGAGCAGGAGCCCGCCGCGCGCCTCGGCCACCTTCGCGACGAACGCCGGCAGCCCGCCGGGCTTGGCGGCGAGCCCGAGCTCGCCCGTGCGCGCGACCCACGCGCGCGCGCGCGGCGGCACCACGGGCGCCGGGCGATCGACCGGCGCGAGCCCGAGCGTGTCGCACGAGGTCGTCACGCGCACCGTCTGGGCGAGCGCGCCTTGCAGCCGCGCCTCGACCTCGGCCCCCTGCTCGGTCGCGGCGACGAGCTTCACGGCGTTGCCGGGCGCGAGCCAGACGTGGTCGGCGACGACGGGCAGCAGGCGCGTGGCGTAGAGCGGGACGGCGCTCGCCTCGACGACCCCCTCGAAGCGCACCGCGCCGCGCGTGCGGATCGGCACGCGCCCCGACGGCGCGAGCGGGCCGACCTCGAGGTCGGCGGCGTTCGCCGTGAAGGTCGCGACGGGGTCGCCGCCTCGCGCTCGGTAGATCGGCGTGCCCTTCGGCATCCGCGCCGTGCCCGACAGGCGACACGCGCCAGCGGGGAGTACCGCTGCCGCGGCCGGCGCGGCCGACGCGGCGGCGGCGTCGTCGGCGGCGGCGGGCGCGGGGGTCGCGAAGGGGAGGGCGAGGGCGAGGAGCGAAGGCGCCAGCGTTCGGGCTCTCATCGCTCTCCAGTGAGGCTCCTGCGACCGCGGCGCAAGTCGCGCGGGCGCCGGGCGTGCCGTCCCACGCGCGTCCCCCCGGCCGAACGTGGCCGCTCGGGCGACGCGGTGCCATGCTGGGTGCCCTCCATGCCCGCCGAGCTTGCCTTCACGACACCGCGCAAGCTGCCCCGGGCGCGCGACCTGCGAGGGCGCGTGGTCGTGCTCGACGTCGCGTTCGCCTCGGAGGCGTCAGGGGGAGGCTTCGCGAAGATCACCCTCCCGTTCATCGAGGGGCTCGGCGTGCGCCTCGCCGCGTGGGTCGACCACCACGACAGCAAGGAGCACGCGCGCTTCGCCCGCGACCCGCGCTTCGTGCTCGCGACCAAGGCGCAGCACGGCGCCTGCCCCGAGATGATCACCCCCGAGGTCGTCCTGCGCGCCGGCGCCATCGACACCCTCGTGTGCCACACCGACTTCGACGGCCTCGCGAGCGCGGCCAAGTGGCTGCGCGGCGGCAACGAGTGCTACCCGGGCTGCGACGCCGACGCGCGCGCCATCGACACGCGCATCGGTACGCCGAGCCCGGTCGCCGACCGGCTCGACCGCGCCCTTCGCGGCCGCCCGCGCGACGCCGCGCTCTTCGGCCTCGTCGTGCGCCACCTCGAGCACGGCCTCGCCGACGCGTCGCTGTGGCAGCCCATCGACGCCGCGGCCGCCGAGCTCGACGTCATGCAGGTCGAGACGCGCCGCATCGCGACGCGCTACGAGCGCGTCCCGCCCGGCGTCGCGCTCGTCGACGCGAGCGAGCGCGGCGGGGCGTACGACAAGACCGAGCTGCTGATGATCGGCCAGCAGCGCGAGAGGGTCGCCGTGGTGGTCGACCGCGAGAGCGTCACGGTCGCCGCGGCGTTCGACAGCGGGCTCGATTTCCTCGCGATGCTCGGCCTGTCGGCGGGGATGCCGACGCGCGTGTCGGTCGCTCGCGCGCGGCTGCACGACCTCTTGCGCGCGCTCGGCGTCACCGACACGGCCGTGTTCGCGCGCTACCCGCTCGCGCTCGGCTGACGCGGTCCGGGCCGCAGCGCGGGCTCACTTCGGAGGCGTCAGGCGCGCAGCCTGGCCTCACTTCGGAGGCGTCAGGCGC
>CAITLX010000025.1 GCA_903893335.1 uncultured delta proteobacterium
CAGATGAGCCCGTACGGCGGCGGCAGCGCGGCGGTGACGGGCGCGTCGCTGCTCTTGCCGACCACCGCGTGGGACACGACCTACCTCGCCGTCACCGCGGGCCCCTACGACATCTCCTCGCCGTCGATGAACCTCGTCGCGCGCGACGACGACACGCGCGTGACGATGACGCCGAAGGTCGCCATCGCGGCGGGCAGCGGCGTCGCGGCCGGCGCGGCGGGCGTGCCCTACTCGTTCACGCTGAACCGCGGGCAGTTCGCGCAGTTCTCGCAGCACGACGATCTGCTCGGCAGCCCGATCGTCGCGGACAAGCCCATCGGCCTGATGGCGGGCCAGCCCTGCCTGCGCGCGCCGCTCGGCGTGGCGTACTGCGACCACGCCGAGCAGATGGTGCCGCCGGTGCGCGCGCTCGGCAGCCAGTACGTCGGGGTCATGTGGCGGCCGCGCGTCGCGGGCGACCGTGCCATCTGGCACCTGGTCGGCGTCGCCGCGGGCACGCAATTGACCTACTCGTCCGACGTCGGGGGCCCCGCGACGCTCTCGGCCGGTCAGGCGGTGGACTTCGTCACCGACACGCCCTTCGTCGTGAGCAGCCAGGACGCGCAGCACCCGTTCCTGCTCTTCTCCCTCATGAGCGGCTCGGCCTGGACGCAGCTGTCGAACACGACCGGCTACGGCGACGCCGACTTCGTGCTCGGCGTGCCCCCGGCGCAGTACCTCTCGGAGTACGTCTTCTTCGCCGACCCGAGCTACCCCGAGACCAACCTCGTCGTCGTGCGCGCGAGCGTGGACGGCACCTTCCGCGACGTCACGCTCGACTGCGCCGGCGTGCTCGGTGGCTGGCAGACGGTGGGCGCGTTCCAGTGGACGCGCGTCGACCTCACGACCGGCGACTTTCAGGGCGTCGGCGCCTGCTCGACGGGCCGCCGCAAGATGACCAGCGCGGGCGCCTTCGGCGTCTGGGTCTGGGGCTGGGGCACGCCCGACACCGCCAGCTTCACCTCCAACGTCTCGTACGGCTACCCGGCGGGCATGAACGTGCACCCGATCAACGACGTCGTGCTCGCGCCCTGAGCGCCGTCGCCCGGCGCGCGTGCTCGACCGCTGCGGTCGTGCGCCCCGGTTGACGCCCCCCGGCGTACCTGCGACGCGCTCGGCGACGATGCTCCTGCCCGGCCCCGCGTCCGACCAGGCCCGCGCGCTCGCCGGCGCGCTCGGGCTCTCGGTCACCGTCGCCGACGTGCTGCACCGCCGCGGGCTGTCGGACCTCGACGCGCTGCGCCGCTGGCTCGAGCCGCGCCTCGCGCACCTCTCCGCGCCCGACGCGATGCTCGACCGCGCGCCCGCCGCGCGGCGCATCGCCGACGCCGTGCGCGCCAAGGAGCGCATCGTGGTCTTCGGCGACTACGACTGCGACGGCATCACCGCGACCGCGGTGCTCACCGAGTTCCTGCGCGGCGTCGGCGCCGAGGTCGTGCCGCTGCTCGCGAGCCGGTGGAGCGGCGGCTACGGCCTCTCCGACCCGGCGGTCGACCGCGTGCTCGCCGCCGGCGCGAGCCTGCTCATCACCTGCGACTGCGGCTCGTCCGACGCGGCGCGCCTCGCGCGCGTGCGCGCCGCTGGCCTCGACGCCGTCGTCATCGATCACCACCTCGTCCCGCCCGAGCCCCTGCCGGTCGTGGCCTTCCTCAACCCGCACCGCCCCGGGTGCGGCTTCGCGTTCAAGGGGCTCGCGTCGTGCGGCCTCGCGCTCTCGGTCGTCGCCGCGGTGCGCGCCGAGCTTGGCGCGGGGGGCGATCTGCGCCCGCTGCTCGACCTCGTCGCCATCGGCACCATCGCCGACGTCGCGCCGCTCGACGGCGACAACCGCCCGCTCGTGCGCACCGGGCTCGACGTGCTCGCGCGCGCCGGTCGCCCCGGCGTCGCGGCGCTCGCCGCCGTGGGTGGGCTCGACCTCGCGCGCGGCCTCGGGGCGCGCGACGTCGCGTTCCGCTTCGCGCCGCGCATCAACGCGCCTGGCCGCATCGGCGCGCCCGACGTCGCCCTCGCGCTGCTGCTCGAGCGCGACCCGGCGCGCGCCCGCGCGCTCGCCACCGAGGTCGAGCAGGCGCAGGTGCGCCGCCGCGAGATCGAGAAGGGCGTGCTCGACGCCGCGCTCGCGCAGGTCGCGGCGAGCGACTGGGCGGACGCCCCCGGCCTCGTCGTCGCCGGGCAGGGCTGGAGCCAGGGCGTCGTCGGCATCGTCGCCGGTCGGCTCGCCTCGCGCCTCGGCAAGCCGACGGTGGTCATCGGGCTCGACGGCGCGACCGGCCGCGGCTCGGCGCGCGCGCCCCGCGGCTTTCGGCTCTACGACGCGCTCGCCGCGTCTCGCGAGACGCTGGTCGGCTTCGGCGGTCACCAGGCGGCGGCGGGCGTCGAGGTCGAGGCCGAGCGCGTCGAGGCCTTCCGCGCGCGCTTCGCAGCCGCGTGCGAGGCAGGCACCGACGGTCACGCGGGCGCCGAGGAGCCCGAGGCCCACGTGCTGCTCGACGCGGCCGACGACCCCGCGCGCGTGGTCGCCGATCTCGCGCGCCTCGAGCCCTGCGGCGAGGCCACC